>JACMIU010000069.1 GCA_014380985.1 Armatimonadota bacterium
GGAACCGCGAGGCTGATTAGCACCAGCGAACGAGCGCGGGGCAGGTCGGAGAGCAAAGCGAGCGCGACCGACAGGGCAATCGCGGTCAGCAGGGTTTGCAAGCCGGAGCAGGGCGTGTCCACGTCCATCGTGTATTGTGGCATAATCAGAACGTTGCCGTTCCGGGTGACGGGTGCGAACCCGGTGACGTTCAATAAGGCTTGCGCCCCCGACGCCGACAGGGTCTGCAGTCGCGCCGTGGCGTCGTGAAGAAGCGGGGCGGGAAGCGGCATGGCAAGCGCGAGAAGCGCGAGAGCCGGAAGCGCGACGCGGCGAAACCAGTTCCATCCGCCCGCGAACGCCGCCGCACCCGCAACGATTCCGAGAAAACTGATGCTCTGCGCCGCTTGCATTTCGGCGCGGACCGCCAGCAGGTGCGCGAACAAACAGAAACCGAGGGAAAGCAGGAAAACTAAGTCGCCGGGTTTCGGCGCGGCGAGTTCGCGCCGATGCCACAGCACCAAACCGGCAAGGGGCGGAACCAACACGCCGTGGCTGTAAAAGCCGTTCGGGCGCGTCCATTCCCACCACCAAAAGGAGAGTGTGTCGGTGGCAAGCCAGACCAAAAGTAGCACCGCGCCCGCGCCGATGCCCACGGTGAAGCCATCGGCGGGGCGCGGAAGAGTAATTTTGCGCGTCGCGCCGTCTCCGGTCGGCGGCACTATGCCTCGCTCATCTTGCGGCGGGCGCGAACCATCAGCCCGGCGACGCCGAGTGCCAGCGCGGTAGCGAGTGCGACCGGGGCGGGTTCGGGAATCGGCGGCGTGTCGGGAATGCCTCCGGTTGTACCGGTCGTACCGCCGGTAGTGGTTCCACCGGTGGTCGTGGTGCTACCGGTTCCGCCGGTGGTTCCGCCCGTGGCAGTGCCACCGGTCGAGGTTCCGCCCGTGCCACCATTGTTGTTGGCAACGATCGCGCCGACAATGGCGGTTCCGCCGACCAGATAAGGCGCGATACCACCGAGGATATTGCTACCGCCGCCAATACCGCCGAATGGCACACCGGAACCGACTTGCGAGAACACGGTCGCGCCGGGTGCGCTGGACGGGAATCCGGCGATCACGCCGCTCGGCTCCACCGCGCCGGGACCGGCGAACGACAGGGGAGCCGCGCCGACACTGTTGCCGGGCAGGAGCGGTGCGGTCGGTCGAAGCCGACCGGCGACCCGCGACGAGTCCATCGCGCTGACGGGGGGGGTGGCATTCGGGCGAAGCGACACACCGGCGACGCGCTGGGTGGGCTTCTTCGCAACTTTCGTCCGTGCCACGCGGCGTTTCGGCACGATTCGCTTGCGCGGTTTGGCGCGGCGCACACGGCGCGGCATCGGCATATCCACATCGGCGACCTGCAGGATTTTGCCTTTAAGCCCGGTTAAGCCACCGGCGAACGTGTCGGAAACGGGTCGAAGCCCGCCCGCTCCGGTGTTCGTTCCGGCGACGCCCGGCGCGAGAAGATTGCCCTTGCTGTCTTTGAGCAGACGGCTTAGGATGTCGCCCGACGCATCCGCGCTTTCCAGTGCGTCCTGATACGCGCCGCGTGTGACCGCGTTGCCGTCGCCAAAGCGAAGCACCGGGCGATCCGGCGTGTAGCGACTCCACAAGAGCGCGTTGGTTCCCAGTGAACCAGCCGCGACAAGGGCAGCGAGGACGAGAAAGTTTTTACCCGTGTTGCTCATAATTTTTTACCAATACCATCGTTCCACCTTAGCGAGTCCGTTTTTTGCCCCTTACTTTTCGCTAGGGGGCGCAGTCACTGCTGTTTCCAAGTCATTCAAGTAAGCAGAGTACGGCGTGATTTCCCACGTGACCCGTGCTTCCTTATAAATCTGCGCCATGACCACCTCGCTGGGCGGGGCTTTGGCAAGTCGTGCCAGCCGCGTCACCCGTGCGCGTAAAGCGGCAGGGGGCGTATCGAGTTTCCGAAACTGCTCCGCCCCTCCGCCGCCCCGCGACAGTAGCCGCACCGTGTAAATCGTCCCCGGCGTTCGCACCGAAATTATCTGCCCCGGTTGCATTCTGAAAATCGTTTCGTTGAGCAGTATCGCCGCTTCGGGCGACATATTTTCCCAGTCCGGCTCGTATCCTCCCACGCCGATAACGCGGGTTTCCGGTTCGCGGGCGATAATATACGGGGGGATTTTCTCCCGCAGGAGGGCGCGAACCTTGGTTGCCCGTTCGGGATCCCGCGCCGGTGTCGTCACCATTATCGTTGCCACTTGCACGGGCAGAGCGAGTTTCTCGCGGTATTTCTTCCACCAAGCCCGCGCTTCCGCATCCGTCACCGTTACGTCACGTATTCGTAGATTTTCCAACGCGAGAAGCGATGCCATTTCCTGCCGTAGCAAGGTGTCCGAACCTTCCGCTTTCAACCGTTGCACTTCGTACAGATAAGGCGTCGTCCGTTCCAGATTGCGCGAGTACGCTGTAACTTCCTCACCGGTGGGGTACACGCCCGCCGCCACCGCCGCATCGGCGATAATCCGGGTCAGCACCAATCGCCGTAGCGTTTCGCGCCCGTACTTTGCTTCGAGGGCATCCCGATACTGTCGGTACGTGACCGCTTTTTCGCCGGAGCGCACCACGACGCGATTGGAGGAAAATCGGCGATACAAATAATAGTTGCCGACAATCGAGGGCAACAAAACGAGTAGCACAATCGCCCACGCCCATTTTACCCAACTTCCGGCACTATTGCCGGGATTTTTTTTTTGTCGCACCGAAACGGTGTTTTGAATCGTTTGTGTCACCGTATCCGCCCACCTATCCAGCGAAGCGTTCTGCTCCACCCATTCTCGTGCCGCTAATCCGATACGTTCGCACCGCACGGGATCATGGCGCAGCTCGGCGATAACGGTTCGCCAAGCCTCCGTGTCACCGGGCGGAACATACAAACCGGTTTCGCCTTCCGTCACCACATCGGTTTGACCCTCGGTGCGCGTGACCACCACGCACTTACCGACCGCCATCGCCTCCAAAATCGTCGTCACACCCGCCTGAAAATCGTTCTCATAGAGCGGAACTACGACAAACGCCGACTGCTCGTATAATTCGCGGAGCTCCGCGTAGGAATATCGCTTCGCTTCAATGTGCGCGGGCAGTTCGCGCTTCTCGGTTTCGTTCTGGTGCTTTGACCACGGAGACGCCGCCGCGAGTTTGACGAGCAAATCGTCCGTTTGTTCCACGGCGCGAATCAGCGTCGGGTAATCGCGCCATTCCAGCCCCGCCGAGCAAATCTGGTCCGGTTCTACCGCATTGCCCTGCGGCGCGAAAAACCGGGTATCGGCATGGAACGCGATTAACCGCAGTTTTTCCGCTGGAATCTTTAGTTCCTCACGCCCGCACGTCTCCTGCGTTCGCGCATACACCAGAATCGCGTCCATAAAAGCGTGCAGTCCGAGTGTTCGGAAAAACAAACGCTTCTTTCCCGTCGAAAGCCGATGCCCGATAGTCACGTGCGCCGGGCGACTTGCCCCACCCCCCAAAAACTTCCACAACAGCGCGAGAGGTAGTCCCACGTTCTCGCCGTTCGTAAACACCGCGTCGTACTGCTTCGCCGCCCGAAACCCCATGTAGGCAAGCGCGAAGTCATTGCCGAACATTTTCCGCAAAACACCGACTACCGGATGGCGCGAACCCTCTACTTCGGTATAGTCAATTATAACACAACTATCGCTATTCTGGGGATTTAATTTTTCCTGTAGCGCGAAGTAGTCCATACGCGGGTGCGTATTATCGGCGATTTGCGCCTCGATATTGGTTTTCAGTTTGCTGGGAATCAGCAGAAGCGTTCTCACGTAGCGGCGACTCCTTCCACGGTTTCCACTAAAAGGCGATAGTTTTTACGCGCATCGAACCGTTCCATCGCCCCGGTTCGAGCGGCGGAACTCATGGCTAAACGGAGAGAATCGTCGCTGAGTAAACTTTCCATAGCGTTGCGTAGTTTGATTTCGTCGCCGACTGGCACAATAAGTCCGTTTTCACCGTCAATAACCGCTTCTGGCAGGGCGGCAACCGCAGTGGTAATTATCGGAAGCCCCGCCGCCATCGCTTCCATTACCGCGAGCGGCAAGCAATCGGCACGGGTCGGGAACACGAACAGATCAGCCTTAGCGAACAGTTCGAGCAACCGACTGTCATTCGGTACTATATCGGTATATATGCTGATATTCTGTATGCTTCCTGTAAGTATAGGTTTTTGCTTGGTGACGATGTGGAGACGGGCGTGATTTCGGAACTCGTCCGGCAAGGCGTACCACGCCGCGAGCAGGGTATCGCCGCCTTTACGCTCGAAATCCGCGCCGACGAAGAGCAGGTTCAGCGGTTCGCCCGCGCTTTTGGCGCGGCGCGACGCCCCGAAGTCCCAGCGCGACAGGTCAATGCCGGGCGGAATCACGACGACCTTGTCCGCCGCGACGCCGTAATCGGCGACCAGTGAATCTTTCGCCCACTGCGACCACGAGACCAAACGCCGCGCCGCGTGGAACGTGCGCGTCGTTAATCGCTTTTTGAACGTTTCCACAGCGGGCGAATCGGGCTTGTGGTTATACCAACTGCCGAGCGCGTCCATCTGAATCGGCGTCGCATCAAGCGACACGACCGACGGCGTTCCGCGCATAAAGCCGTGCGCGAACTGCGCCGTGATTTGCGTGTGAAACAGTGCCGCGTCGAACCCGCGCTTATTTTGCCGGATGTTGCGGCGCAGGGCAAGCCATGCCGCGAGCGAGGCGCGAAGCGTCCAGTTTGAGCGAAACGGCGGAACCTTTGCCCACCTACCGAAATCGGCGTCGAACGGCAAATCGAAATACACCGGCGAGGCGTCTCCGGCGTCGCCGGACGCAACCGCGTGTTTCAGGTTGTTGGCGTGGGTGGCGTGACCGAGAGCGTACTCCAGCACAAACGCGGTGCGCGGCGCGGTCATGTGGCTCTCCCTTTTTCGGCGGCGGCAAGCATAGCGTCCACCACGGTACGCACTCCGGCGCGGCAATTGAAGCGGGACACGGCGCGGTCGCGTCCGGCGCGTCCCATCCGTTCGCGCTTCGCGGCGTCGCCGATTAGTTCGTCGAGCGCGGCGGCGAGTTCGGTGTAGTTGTCGCCTTCAGGAAGCAGTACGCCGGTTTCGCCGGTTGCGACAATATCGCCGATGCCGCCCATGTTGGTGATAACCACCGGTAAACCGCTCGCCATCGCTTCTAAGGCGACCAGCGAATAACAATCGGCGCGGGTCGGCAAAACAAACAGGTCGGACTGCTGATACAACCGGGCGAGTTCGGGGCTGTTGTTGACGATGCCGCGATGAAAATGAACATTCGCCGGGGCGTCCGTCACCGTGTCGCGGGTGACGCAGTGCAGTTCGACGGGCGGCGAACCGGGAGCGCGTTCGCGCAGGTAGCGAAGCAGTAAATCGCCGCCCTTGCGGACAAAATCACCGCCGACGAACAGCAAGCGCGTCACGCCGTCGTATTTCCTCGCCTTCGTGTCGGGGCAAAACCGTGTTGTGTCGGTTCCCGGCGACACGGCGGACACCTTGCCCGTCGGAACGCCGTAGTCACCGCGTAGGCTTTGCGCCACCCACTCGTTCCAACCAAAAAGGTGCGTCGCCTCCCCGTACAAGCGGTCGGTCGCCTGCTTTTTCCAACCGCCTAAGAAGCGGGCGCGTCCGGGCGAGTAGCCGTAGTGTGCGCCGAGTGCCTCCATTTGTGTCGGGGTCATGTCCATCAACAGAAACGCGGGCGCGGCGCGGACGCACTCGATAGCCGATTTCGCCGCCCAAGTCGCCCACAGCACCGCGTCAAACGTAGCACCGGCGAACGCGGATTTAATCTCGCGCACTCCCGCGAGGGTTCCGCGTACCGATCCGGGCAGAGCTTTTTCCAAAGCGCGGGTAAGAGGATTCGCGGCAACGGAAGCGTACTGCACCGGCACAAACACCGCCTCAACCTGCGGGTACTCCTCGCGCAAAACCGCCTCGAAATTGAGCGACTGCGTTTTGAGACCGACCTGCTGATCCATCACAAAGCCGAAGCGATAGGGCGACTCGGTCATACGGTCTGCTCCTTCGTGTTTTTCGCGTTCTTCGCGCTACGCCGTACCTGCCAGAACAGGGGATTTTTGAGCGCGTGAAGTGGCGAAACACGTAAAGCGTAGTGCGTAGCCTTCGCGGCGACAAGGGCGTTCCCGACTTTGTTGGCAGCAGCCGCTATCGTCAGAAAACGGTGAACATACCAACCGCGATAGCCGAATGACAATAGGACGCGCTCCTTGAAGGAAGGACGAAACGCATCCCGTTCCCGCAAATGTGTGCGTCGGGAACGCTGTTCGTCCACAAACCGCGCCCACATCTTGTCCGCGCCGTTCAGCGAATCGGTATGGAAGCGCATTCGTGCCAGCGGTTCGCTCACCGCGAAGCATTCGTGACGGCGAACGATTCGCACCAACAGGTCAACGTCCTCAAACCCGCTCAAGGTGCGGTCAAAACCGTTGTGCGCTAAAAACAGTTCGCGCCGAAAAAGCACCGTGTTAATGTGCGGGGGGCTTCGCAAAAACGCCGCCACCGGATGCCCTTCGACGAGCGGAAGCGGGGGGAAAACGGGCGCGGACTCCGGCGCGGGTTCAAAGTCGCCGTTTGTCGGAACGGTTTGTCCGTAGATAAACGCCGTGCCGGGGTGCGACGCGAACGCATCAAGTGCTCTTTGTAGCCGTCCGGCAAGCCATTCGTCGTCATCGTCTAAGAACGCCAGAAACGGCGCGGTTGCCGCGTCCGCCCCGATATTGCGTGTGCCACCGGGCGAACCGGTACGCACGTTCATGTAGCGCACGACACCGGGGTATTCGCGCTCAAAGGCGCGTCCGATTTCGGGCGTGTTATCGGTGGATGAGTCATCGGTGATGATGATTTCCTGCGAGATAGGCTTGCCGGAAGTATCGGTTTGCATCAATGCCGACCGAACCGCACCACCGAGAAGCGCGGCGCGGTTGCGTGTCGGTATCACCGTGGAAACTAACGGGTTCATGGTGTCACCTTTCGCGCCGCCGGTCGCGGTGCACCGAACGCTTGCCGTCCGATAACCTTGCACACGGTTTCCACAAAGGCTTCCGCGCCGGAAACGGGCGCGAAGGGCGCGTTCGCCATCCGTTCGCGTCCGGCGCGTCCGAACGATTCGCGCATGGCACGGTCGGAAAGCAGGGTAGCGATAGCATCGGCGAGACCGAACGCGCCGGATTCGGGGGGGGGAAGTAACCCGGTTTCGCTGTGCGTCACGACTTCCTGTGTGCCACCTTCGGCATACGCGACCACCGGCAAACCGGCTTGCGACGCTTCGGCGGTTGCCTGTCCGAACGGTTCGTGCCGCGACGGGTGCAGAAATACGTCCATCGCGGCGAGCAGTTCCGGCACATCGCGCCGGAAACCGGTAAACACGGTTTGCTCGGCGACGCCGAGGGTTCGTGCGAGGGTTTCAAGCATTCGTTGGTAGCCGGGATGCCACGGCGTTTCAGAACCGACAAGGGCAAGGCGCGTTTCGGGGAATTGTTTCAGCACGGTTGTAAACGCCGTTAAAATATCCGCCTGTCCTTTTTGTGGGTCAAGGCGCGAGATATTGCCGAGCAAGAAGCCCCCCTCCGGCACGCCCAATTCACGGCGTAATCGTTCCCGCGTTCCCGGCGGGGGAGGCACAACCGGGTCTACCGTGTTGAGAATGGCGCGTACTTTGTCCGGCGCGACACCGTGGCGCAACGCTTCGCCGCGAATAAACTCACTGACCGTGATGATTTGATCGGCGGTGCGTAAGCGTTTCAGCACGGTCGGGCGCAGATAATCACCCACTGTGTAGTGCAGATGAAGGATATGCGGAATGCGAAGTCGCTTTGCAATCACGGTGGCTACGTAGCAATCCCAGTGTTGTTGCGACGATACCACTACATCCGGGTTTATTCCTCGTGCCATGCGTACCGCCGAAGCGAGGGCGGCAACCGCGAATCGGGCGCGATTCGTGTAGCGGTTCCACACGCTTTGTCTTGGCTCCAACAATCGCCAGCCGAAATCGAGCGGATGAATCGCGCAAGGCGCACCTTGCCGCGTAGCAAGCGCATCAAAGCGTGGTGTTTCATCCAATGTGCTATCGTAAGCGTTATATAAAATATGCGGCGTTATCGCGGAACCGGCAAACCGCGTGATGCGTTCAAAGGTGCGGAACTCAACGGAAAAGCCGTGCGCGATTTGCACGTAAAGCACGATGGGGGACAGGTTCATGACGTTACCCTTTCCGCTTGTGTTTCTGATTCCGGCGCGAACAAGACTTGCCGCAGAGCGTCCGGCGAACCGAGAGCGGATGCCGCGCCTTCCAAATAATGTGTGTTGTAAATCGCTGACAGCGCGGCAAGCGCGGGCGCGTTTCGCTTCGCCGCATACAATGCTTGGGCAAGACGTAGCAGATTGCCGCGCAAGAGTCGGGACAGGTGCGGTTTCGTTAAACACAGATCGGCGAGTTTGCGTGTCGCCCGGTTGCGGGCATGGTAGCCGTGCCGAACGCGCTCCCACGTGCGCCCGCCGTCAGACTTCGCCCGTTCGACATCAAGGCTTCCATAGGCGAAAGGAACTTTGAGCCAACTCTCAAAGGTGCGCGACGGGCGGTGCGTTCCGCGAGCGTCAGGGTCGAAGCGAAAGCCGATGCCGCGCTCGGTTTCGAGGCGCACGGCAAGTTCGACATCTTCCTGCCGCCCGAACGTCTCGTTGAAACCGCCTACGGCTACCAAATGTTCGCGTCGCACCGACGCATTGCCGGAGTAGAAATGGTGCGCCCCGACGCCCGTCCACTCTCCCGTGCGCCACGCCGCGTATTGCTTTTCGAGCATGGCGTGCTCCCACGCAATCCAGACTGGCTCGGCGCGGCGGCGGTCAGGGTCGGGAAGCATCGGACCGACCACGGCAAGGTTCGGGTTTGCCTGATGGTGCGCGGCGTGCCGTGCCACATATTCGGTGTATGGCTCCACGTCGTCGTCCAAAAACACAATAATTTCGCCCCGCGCCTCGGACACTCCCTGGTTTCGGGCGCGGGCAGGCCCGGCGTTGGCTTGCTCGAAAAATTGCAACGGAAACGGCGCGTCATAAGCGCGTACCATGTCCGCCGTGCCGTCAGTCGAGCCGTCGGAAACCACAATCGCCTCAAAGTCCGGCGCGTTCGTTTGCCGGATCAAGCCGTTCAATGTGACAAGAAGCGAGTCGCACCGGTTGAACGTCGGCACGACCACGGAAACGCGGATCGGGGCGTTCATAGGTCGCGCACCTTCCGCGCCGGAACCCCGGCGACAAGCGTGTTTTCCGCTACGTCTTTTGTCACCACCGCGCCCGCCGCCACCACCGCCCCCGCGCCCACGGTGCGCCCCGGCAGGATTTTCGCGCCCGCCGCGATCCATGCGCCTGCGCCAACCGTGACCGGTTTTTCAAACCGTTCGGCGGCGCGAAACTCCGGTAAGCCAATCGCGTGGTCGGTGGTGATGAGCAGGGCATCGTGTCCGATGGAAGCCCCGTCCCCGATATTGACGGGTGCGGCGGCGTCAATAAACACGCGGGCGTTCAAAACGGCACGGCTTCCGATTTGCACGTTTTGCGCGGCAAGATGGGCGGAGGCAAACGCGAGACGCCCCATAATCACCGCGCCGGAGCCGACGCGGATTCCCCAAACGTGGCGGTATACGCCAGTGCGAAGCACCGACAACGTGCCTTCGGGGAGCAGGGCGAGTAACACGTTCGCCAGAAAGGGGCGCGGCGCGAAAATCGCGCCGCCGAGGGTTTCCTCGTGCAAGCGTCGCCACCACCGCAAGGGCGACGGCGACGGGTGGGTGGGAGGCGGGGCAAGGGTTTCGGTTTGAATCATGCAGCGACCCCTGTAGTAGTCGTTTCCGGCACGGGCGCGGAAACGCCTAACACCGTGCGGTACACATTCACCACGTTATGACACATTCGCACCGGAGCGAAATCGCGTAAAACGCGCTCACACCCCGCATTGCCCATCCGTTCGCGCAAAATCCGGTCACAAAGCAGGGCAGTAATTTTTTCGGCAAGCGCGGCGATGTTTTTAGGCTCCACCAGCGAGCCGGTCACGCCGTCCACGACCACTTCGGGAACGCCGCCACTCCGGTAAGCGACGCTCGGTTTTCGCATCGCTGCCGCTTCCAAGAATACCATACCCCACGGCTCTTCCCAAGTCGGCATAGCATACACGTCTATCGCTGCGAACAATGCCGGTGTATCGGTGCGAAAGCCGGTGAAAATCACATTTTCTCCCATGCCGATTTCGGCGATTCGCGCCTCCAGTTCGCCGCGAAATGATTTGCCGCCGTGCGCCCGCGGATCGTCCTCGCCAACAACGAGAAGGCGAACCCCCGGCAGTTGCTCTCGCACAATGGCAATCGCCTCGACTAAATCGGCATGACCCTTCCACGAAAACAGCCGTGCCACGATGCCGACCACCGGCGCGTCCGGTGCGATTCCGAACTCACGGCGCACGAGCGAGCCGTCGGTGTCGGGGTTCCACGCGCCCGCAGCATCAAAACAGTTTGGTACGGCGAACACTTTTTCTCGCGCAAAACCCGCCGCCACAATCCCCGCCGCTGTGAACTCTGACACGCCGATAATGGCGTCGCAGTGCTTTAGCGACCATTTTGTCGCCTGCGACTGCCACTCGCCGTAATTGATGTGCATATGCACCACCGATTTCGCGCCGCTCAGTTTGCCTATGATGGTTCCATAGAAAGCGTCGCGGGGTTTTTCCGTGCCGTGCAGAATCTGAATCCCGTGTTTCCTGACATACGCGGACAGGCGCAGAAGCATCAGCGGAACCCGGCCGCTACCGGCAATTGTTTGATGGATTTTCTTTAGCGGCGACGCACCGTTGATGGAGGGTCCGAACTGCATAGGAACAATGGCACAATCAGGCAAACCGGCGAAATGTGGGTAAGCGTCCGCGCCCACGATCGCTTGTGGATTCGGGTTGACAGCGACATGGGCGCAGACTTCTTGCCGGTCGAAGTGCCGGAGCATCATCGCATGAAGCGCGGAATCCGCGCCGAAAAACGATTGCGACTGCAAAAACAGAACGGGAATCATTCGCCGTCCCCTTTGAGTGTCGAAGGGGGCGAGGACTTCAAAGGCTTCGCGGGAACGCCGCCGACGATGCTTCCCGCCGCCACATTTCGCGTCACCACCGCGCCCGCCGCCACAGTTGCCCCACGCCCGATAGTCACGCCCTTCAGCACCGTGACCCGTGCGCCGAGCCAAACATCATCCTCGATTACCACGGGGCGCGGTTCGGGGACTTTCGTATGATCGCCGGGTGTATGAAAGTCGGTGTCCATAATCAGAGTATAATTGCCGATGGCGACATTGTTGCCAATCGTGATGCTTCGTGCCGCGCCGATAGACACGCCGGAATTGATGAAAACGCCGGAACCGATGGTTAATGTCGCGCCCGATCCGGCGGCGAGTTCCACCGGTAGATGGGAGGCGCGAATCCGCACCCGGTCGCCGAGCGTAATAATTCCGCCGCCATCCACAACAAGTTTGCCCCAAACGCGAAACAAGCGTCCGACGCTTTGGCAACGGCGGGCTTGCCACCGGGACGCGGCAAGTTGCCACGCGGTTCGGAGCGAACCGAGCGGATCGCGCAGAACGCGCCCGGCAAGACCGGGAGAACCGGCGGGAGAAACCGCCTGTGTTGCGTCGCTCATGCGGCGACCTTTGGCGCGGTGTCGGACGCCGCGCCGGGAGTGGCGCGGGGAAACAAGGTTCCTCGCGGAAGCGCGAGCGTGTACGATGTGAGTAGGAACGCTTCGAGAATGGCGTCCCCCACAAGCGCACCGACCGCCCCGTCGCGGAAGAAATGTTCGCCCGCCCAGATACAAACGCCGCACACGGGGAACGCGAGCAGGGCGGCGATCCCCGTGGCGCGACCGAAAACGACCTGCTGGTCGCAAGCAATCAGCGCGGTTCCAATCGCTTGCTGAAGGAACCATAGCACCATCACGCCCCCCGATAGCCGTAGCACCGGTAACGCTTTCACAAACCCATCGGGGTAATGGAGCAGTTGCAGAATCCATTGCGGTGCACCGATGAGTAGCACCGCGAACGGCAAGGCGCAAAGCACCATTCCCCCCACCATACGGCGCACGGTACGGGCAAACTCCTCGTTCTTGCCCTCGGCGTGAAGGCGCGACAGCACCGGCAGAAGCGCACCGGCAATCGCCACCGGAACCACGTGCGCCGCGCCGACAATGCGCTTGGCGAATCCGAAGCAACCCAGTGCCTCGTCGGTGGAAAGTTTCTTGATCAGTAGCGCGGAGGAACCGTCGCTATAAATCGAAACAAACAGCATCGCGGCGACGAACGGCATTCCGGCGACGGCAAGGGCGCGTAAATCGGTTCCCGGTGCCGCACCCGTTGTGGAATCGCCCGCACGTCCCGCACGAATTGCGGGAAGCGCGTCGAGCCACCGCCAACACAGTATTCCCGACACCGCGCCTCCGGCAATATAAACCGCGGCGAATGCCCAAAGTGGCGCGTGCAAAAACACCAAAGCGATACTCGCGCCCGACACTAATAGTTTTTCGGCGAGCGCGGCGGCGTTCTGTTTCGGGAACTCTTCACGCCCGCGCAATGCCGACGCAAACACGTCGCCGATTTGTCCCACGCACCCCGCCGCGACGGAGATAATAATCAGCAAGCGCACATCCCTGTCGTCGTCAAGCAGATACGTTACCGCCGCACCGAGCAGGATGATGCCAGCACCGAGGCACAGGCGCATGATGAGTGCGGTTCGCACCAAGTCCGTCGTGCGTTCGGGGTGGCGGGCGATCTCGCGCACCAATACGGTGGACGTGCCGAAGTTGACCAGCAC
>JACMIU010000633.1 GCA_014380985.1 Armatimonadota bacterium
AAGGTTGGCTTACGCGATTGCCTTTCGTTACTGGAGTCCGCGAAGGCGGACTTTCCTCGCAAAGGTCGCGGATTTATCCGCTGACTACCTTCGGTCTTTTTTGTCTTACGCAGCCTGAATCTTGGCGATAATCGCATCCGCCATTTGCGACGTGCCGACCGCCGAAGGGTCGTTGCGATCCGCCTTCATGTCATACGTTACGTCTTTGCCTTCGGCGAAAACGGCTTCGACCGCCGCTTCCAGCGTTTTGGCGGCATCGGCTTCTTTTAGATACTTGAGCATCAGCAACCCCGACAGAATCATCGCAGCGGGGTTGACCTTGTTCTGATTCTTGTACTTCGGCGCGGAACCGTGCGTTGCCTCGAAGAGTGCCATCGTGTCGCCGAGGTTCGCGCCCGGTGCGACGCCTAAACCACCGACAAGCCCGGCGCAAAGGTCGGACAAAATATCGCCGTACAGGTTCGGCATCACCAGCACGTCGTAGTTTTCCGGCTTTTGCACGAGTTGCATACACATCGCGTCTACCAGCCACTCGTCATATTCGATGCCGTCGGCTTTGTATTCTTCGGCGACTTCGCGGGCGACACGGTAAAACAAGCCGTCGGTGAACTTCATGATGTTCGCCTTGCAAACCGCGGTGACTTTCTTGCGTCCGTTCTCTTTCGCATACTCGAACGCGGATTTGACGATGCGGCGCGTTCCGGTGATCGAGATCGGCTTGATGGAAATCGCGGCGTCGGAGCGGATTTTGCCCGGTTGCATGGCGATAATCTGCTTCGCTTCGGGGGAATCTACGTCGTACTCGACGCCCGCGTACAGGTCTTCGGTGTTCTCGCGCACAATCGTGATGTCAATATCGGTGTAGCGCGACCGTACTCCGGCATACGTTTTGCACGGGCGGATACACGCGAACAGGTCGAGTTCCTTGCGAAGTGCGACGTTCACCGAGCGAAAGCCCGTGCCAATCGGCGTGGTGATCGGTCCCTTGAGCGCGACTTTGTTTTTGCGGATGCTTTCCAGAACGTTCGGGGGTAGCGGTGTACCGGCGGTTTCCATGATGTCCACGCCCGCCTCGACCACGTCCCAGTTGAACGACGAACCGTATTTCTCCACCGCCGCTTCCAAGACGCGCCGCGTCGCTTCGACCAGTTCGGGGCCTGTTCCGTCGCCGCGAATCAGGGTTACATTGTGTACCATTAATAGTTTCTCCGTAAAAAGTTCGCGCCCGTTCGCTCCGGCTTGCGGCGAGAACGGGCGCGTAGCCGTATCTTTCGTGCCTCCGGGTTCAAAATCCTGCATGGGACGCAGAAGATGGTATACTGTTCTTCACCGGCGCGGCAACGATTGCGCCGAACGCTCGGTGACGCACACGAAAGGCGAACGCATAGTGCCACGGAAAACGCCGCTTTTTTGCTTCCGCACAACCCGATTTCGTTTCCGCTTGCTTGCCGCTTTCCTTGCCGGAGCGGCGTTTGTCGGCGGGCGCGTTTGGCGCGAAGTCGCCGCGCCCTCCGCCACGCCCCCGGCGACGCGGGTCGCACAGGCGGGCGTTCTTCCTTCGCGGCAGTCGGTTGCCCGTTCGTCCGGCAAAAGCGCGGAAACGTCCGCCGCCAAGCCGCGTTTCGGTGTCGCCGCCACCTTCACGCAGGTGCAAAGTTTGGTGCAAAGCGAGTATGTAGATCCCCTGCCCTCCGATGAGTCGCTGTCGCACGGCGCGGCGCAAGCCCTGCTTGCCGCGCTGGAAGACGAGCAGTCTCGCTTTCTGCTCCCGTCCGAACGCGCCGTGATGGAGCGCGAAAAAGCGGGCAACTTTGCCGGAATCGGCGCGGTGACAACGGTGCGCGGCGAAAAAACCGTCGCCGGGTTTACCGAACTGCACCTACTGATTGTCGCGCCTCTGCCGGGATCGCCCGCGCAAAAAGCCGGACTTCGCACCGGCGACCGCGTCACGCACTTTGACGGCAAATATATTCTGCCCGCGAACCCGTACCTGTTGCCGAGCAAATTGCCCGCTCCGAAAAATGCCACCGACGAGGACGGCTTAGGGCGCGGCATCGGCTTACTGGTCGCCGAGCGAACGCTCCGGCAACAAACCACTGGAACGCACGTTCTAACCGTGGCACGGCGTGGAACGAAGCAACCGTTCACGGTAACGGTCGGCAACGCCGCTACGACCGCGCCACCGCTACGAGTGTCGCGGGTTGGAGCGGCAACCGTGCTAACCATGGGTGCGTTCACGAAGACTACGCTCGGTGCATTGGAAGCCGCCCTCCGCGCTGCGCCGCCGCACGGAAGCGTGGTGCTGGATTTGCGGCAAAACGCGGGTGTCGGTTCGCTCGATGTGGCGCGAATGGTGGCGGCACGACTCGCCCCCGGTTCCGTTTTCGCGCTGGAGATCGGCGCGAAGGGCAAGCGCGTAGCGCTTCCGATGCCGTCCCCAGAAAAAGGGGAAGCCGTAGCGCGGCGCAAAATCGCCGTTCTGACCGACGGCGGAACGGCGGGACTTGCCGAAGCGGTTGCCGCCTATTTGGTGGATAATGGCGCGAGTATCGTCGGCACGGGGCGAACGTGGGGCGACGGGCGTTCAACCACGCTGTACCCGCTCGCGGACGGTTCCGGCTACACGCTGACTACGGGGCGACTAATCGGGTCGGGCGGAACCGGTTGGGACAAACGCGGTCTCGCGCCGCGCTTGCTCCTTCCGGCAGGCTTGAGCGAAGCGGAAACGCTGGCACGGGCGACCCGCGCCGCTACGGTAGGCGAGGCGATGATGGCAAAAACCACAAAGGGGGCGACACGATGACAACGAAGCGACTGATTTTGCTTGCCGCGCTAACTATCGCCGGTTTCGGCGCGGGGGCGTTGTTGCCCTCCTCCCCCGGCAAATCGGCACACGCCGGGAGCGACAAACTGCCGCCCGCCGAAACGTACCTCGCGGTGATGCGAAATATCCACGCGCACTATGTTCCGCAAAACGCCTCCGGCAAAGTTCCCGACGACACGCGCCTGACGTATGCCGCGATTAGTGGAATGCTCGGTGTGCTGAACGACCGCTACACACAGTTCTGGACGCCTAAAGAGTACGCGGCGAACATGGAGGAAACGTCGGGCGTTTTCGCCGGAATCGGCACCACGCTTGACACCAACAAGGACGGCAAAGTCGTCGTTCTGCAAACCGTGCCGGAGTCGCCCGCCGCGAAGATGGGGATCGTGCCGGGCGATATTCTGACGCAAATCAACAAGCGTCCCCTGTCCGGCAAGTCGCTCGACGCCGTGACCGAACTGCTTAAAGGCACGCCCGGCACGAGTGTGACGCTGACCCTCAGACGGGCGAAAACGCCCGCTCCGGTCACGGTGCAACTGACCCGCGCACTGGTTGCCGCGCCGCTCGTGGAGTCGCGCATGGCGGACACGACGCACAGTATCGGCTACGTTTCGTTGTCGCTCTTTGGCGAGAACGCCGACGCGCAGTTTGCCAAAGCCGTGGCGAAACTGGAAAAACAGGGAATGCGCGGCATGGTGTTTGACCTGCGCGACAATCCCGGCGGGCTACTCACCGTGGCGCAGGAAATCGCGTCCCGGTTTGTCACCGAGGGCGTGATTGTTTGGACGCAGGAGAAGAACGGCAAAATGACCGCGCTGGAAGCGGAACCGGGAAAGCGCGAAACGGGACTTTCACGCGGCGAATATCCGGTGATCGTGCTGGTCAACGAAGGATCGGCGTCGGCGTCGGAGATTGTCGCCGGGGCTATCAAAGACCATAGCGCGGGAAAATTGGTCGGAACGCGCACGTATGGCAAGGGCTTGGTGCAGACGATTTTTCCCTTAGACGACGATTCGGCGGTAAAAATCACCACGCAACACTACTTCACGCCGAGCAAAACCGATATTCATAAGAAGTATGACAAGCGCACCGGCGCGTTAATCAGTGGTGGAATCGCGCCCGATGTAACGGTACAATTGAGCGACGACGATTGGTTCAATATGCGCGATGCCCGCCGTGCCGCGCCGACCGATGCGAACGCCGCCGACAAGTTTGACCCGCAACTACGAAAAGCATTAACCCTTCTGCAAGCGCAGTTAGATTGAGTGTGTCCGCTGATGGCTACCCGCACCGAGGAATATGAGCAAGGAAGCGAAAACGAAGAAGCGAGTTTCGCCGCCCTGCCGTTCGGATACCTGAACCCGTATGCCGACTACCCCAAGCAAATCGGGCATTTGAACGTGGAGCGCACCCT
>JACMIU010000070.1 GCA_014380985.1 Armatimonadota bacterium
ACTCGTGTCCGTCGCCGCCAAACGTGCTGCCGCGCTGATCGCCGAAATCGCCGGAGGAACGGTCGAGGACGCCCCGCTGGACGTCGTGCAAACCCGGTTCACGCCGCGTACCGTGGTCGCCCGAATAGAGCGTATCCGCAAACTTCTCGGCGTGAACGTGGAACGCGACTCGCTCATCGCCGGTCTCGAACGGCTCGGCATATCGGTCGAACGCTCCGCCGGGGCGATTGACTGCGTCATCCCGTCGTGGCGACCCGACCTGACGATGGAGGACGACATCGCCGAGGAAGTCGGGCGCATCGCCCTCGGCTACGAAAACCTGCCCGAAACGCTCGTGCCGGTGCGCTCCGGGGCGGGTAGCGACTCACCGAAGGGAATATTCACCGCATTCGTGCGCGAAACCCTGATCCGCGCCGGTCTGCAGGACTGTTTGACGCACTCGGTCGTGGAACCGATGCCGATGAACATGGACGAAGCGGCGACGCATCTTTCCATACGCCTTCCTCTGACGCCCCAACTGAGCGGCTTGCGAACCGCGCTCCTCCCGAACCTGCTCAAAATCGTCGCCACGGCAAACACTGACGGTATCCGCGACGCCGCCGTGTTTGAGATTGGCTCGGTGTACCGGCGCGAGGAAAACGGGCAGTTCCGCGAACCTTTACACGTCTCCGGCGCGATAACCGGCACCACAACGGGGCAGGGTTGGGGCGCGAAGCCCGACGCCGCGCCCGCCGATTTCTACTACGCGAAGGGCATTGTGGAAACTCTGCTTCGCGCTCTCGGCGTCGAAGCCACGTTCGCGCCTGCCACCGTGCCGAACCTGCACACCGGGCGCACCGCGCAGATAATCGTGGACAACGAAACGCTCGGCTACGTCGGCGAACTCTCCGAAACCGCCGCGCAAAAAAATGAACTTCCGCGCCGCGTGTACGTCTTTGACCTTGACGGCGACGCTTTGATGGCACGCTTTAACGGAACAATAGTCGCCCGCGCCGCCCCACTGTCCCGCTATCCGTCCGTGACCCGCGACCTCGCGCCCGTGTTCGATTCGAGTGTGCCGTTCGCCCGGATCGAGCAGGTAGCTCGGGAATCGGCTGGCGAATTACTCGAATCGTTCGCCCTCACGGACGTGTACGAGGGCGAAAACTTGGGCACAAACAAACGCGCACTGACGCTACGGTTCACATGGCGTTCGCCCGACGCAACCCTGACCGACGCGCAAATCACCGACGCCCTAACGCGGGTGCGCGGTGCGCTCGAACGGGAGGCTGGGGCGCAGTTGCGCGGATAAAACATCATGCCTATCGCCGGACTAATCGCGCTTGCCGCCGCCCTTCCCGCCCCGATTCCGCCGGTTCCGGTCACGCCCGCCCCATCGTTCGCCGCGCAGGTGTCCGGTCGAGCCGCGCTGTCCGACGCGCTATTCGCGCTTTCCGCCGCGCCGAAGCAATCCTACACGGCAACGTGGCGGTTCGCCGCGTTCGACGAGACCGGCAAGGCGCAATCCGACTTTGGGGGACGCGAAACCGTTTCGCTCGACCGAGCAGGCGGCAAAGTGTCATTCGTCGCCACGTCGGCGGAAGGCAAGGCGGCGACGCGCTACGTCGCCAACGGCGAAACGCTCCTGTTTGCCCGGCTTGACGCGGGGAAGCGCACGTGGAGCCACCTTTCGCAAGCCGGGGGCGCGGCGTCCCTGCGGAACGTCCTCCTTGACGCCGATGCCGATAAGATGTTTCAAACCGCCACCACGCGCACCGCGCTTTTCGGAACGCCCGGCGACGATTCCATCCGCTTCGGCGGCACGGTGTTCACCGATAAAGACGGTGCAATTATCGAGCAACTGCCAACGCAGGAGGAAAACGGTCACGCCAAGCGCGTGTATCGCCGATACCGCCTTCAAGCGAAAACCGGCAAAATGGCATCGCGGGAGGAGTGGGCGACGTGGCAGGACGCGGGCAAGCCCGTGCTTCTGCGCTCGTACTGGCGCGAAACCGTGACGCACACCGCGCCGAAGTTTTCCGCCCTTACGTTTTCGGTGAAGCCCGCGCCCGACTATGAGGAGGTCGCCCCGCCGCCGAGCAAACCCGCCCCGATTCCGCCCGGACCCGACACGTGCGACGCCCGCGCCCGCCCGCTTTTGACGCGATGGATTCGCGCCACGTCGCGCATGGTGTCGCTCGATTCGCGCTGGTACGTGTCGCAGGGTTTACAGGCGCAAACACCGGAATCGGTTCCCGTACCGACCGAGCCGGAGCGCGAGGCGATGTACGATTTGCTCTGGCAACGCCCCGGCAGGTTGCGTTTGCTGATGACGCCGACTGCCGCGAAAAGGCGCGAAACGCCGAACCTGCTCACCGAAACCCTGCTCGCGGTGGCGGACGGTTATAAGGTCGCTATCTTTGGCGGGGAACTTTTAACGAAAAAGCGCGGCGAGTTCAGCATCAGCAACGGTAGCAACGCGCAAACCGATTCATCAACGGGGTTCCGGCAGGGCTTTACCGACGCACCATCGGCATCGGTGACTGGCGACGACAACGCCCTCGGTTACGCTCTGTTCCGCGCCGGAGCCTACGATTATACGCAAATGCTGGCGTTCGTGCTGTGGAACCCGCAGGTGTTTCTGGACAACGCGGAATCGGCGACGTACCGGGGAACGCTTGCCCTGCCGGGTGGCGGCACGGCGGAAGCCATCACGCTTTCGGTGCGGCATTCCGAAACCGGAGAACGACGCAAAGGGCGACCGGGAAGCGATGTCACCAACCAAATCCACACGATTACCCTGTTCTTCGACGCCGCGACCGGCTTGCCACGTCGCCTTGAGCAAACGCGCCGATACTTCCCGACCGACGGCAAAACGCTTTTGCGCGACACGCGCCCGAATGAAACGTTCGCGGCGAACACAGACCGACTTCTGATAAACCGCGAGTTGTCGGCAGCGTTGTTCGTGTTGCCGCAAGAACGAGTGGAGTATTTTTTCTTCAAGCCCGGTACGAATGCGAGATAACCGTTATGCAAAAACCATACTTGACTGTTTTCGGCGCGGTGTGCGCTCTTGTCGCCGCCGCGCCAGTTTGGGCGCAACAGCCCGCCGCCGTTACCCTACCCGCGATTCCCGCGCCGGGAACCCCGACGTTCGCCGAGCGGGTCGCCGGACGCGCCGCCGTCGCCGATAGCGTGTACGCGCTGACCGCCGCGCCGCGCCTCTCGGTGCAAACGAAGTGGCAGGTCATCACGCAGGACGAACGCAAGCGTGTCACGACGCGCACGGGAACCGAATCGCTAACGCTAAATACCGGGGCGAACCGCGTTTCCCTCGTGTCCGCGAGCGAAGGCACGACCACGCGCTTCGTCTGCGACGGCAAAGTTTTGCTGGCGACCCGCACCGCGCCCGCCGTTTCCACCAAACAGCCGCCGCTGAATACGCCGATACGAACGTTTTTCCGGTTGCCCCTTGAAGGCGACACCGAAACCGTTTCCGACGCCCTTGTTCTCGCCAAAGCGGGCGACGCGCCGCTTTCCCGCGTCGCCCGCACGACGCTCTTGCCCGATTTGGAGAACAACGGCTATGGATGGCGCGGACGCGGAGCGTTCGCGCAGTCCGGTGACGGTTCCGTTCTTGAAACCCTGCCGGAAAACGCGAACCGACAACGCCGCGTCGCCACTGTGCGCCGTTACCGCTTCGACAAAGCGCGTCGCCCCGTGACTATCGAGGAATGGGTGACAAACGAAAACCGCGAACGAAAAACGAGCCGCGTGACCTATCGGCGCGAAACCTACGCGTTCGCGGCGTACCCGACGCGCACCGATATTTTCGCTACCAAACCCGCCGCGAACTACACCGAAACGTCGCCGCCGAGCGGGGCGACACTGCCGAACCCGCCCGGTCCCGATGTCGCCGACGCTAAGGCACGCGGCCTGCTTTCGCGCTGGACGCGGGCATGGGCAAGGTTTACCGCCCTAAACGCGACGGTTTCGGTGTCCGCGCTCGCCCTGCCGACCACGCCTGAATCGCAACCCGTTCCGCCCGGCGACGCCAACAACGAGGGAGGCTACACGGTCTACTATCAGCGTCCCGGCAAACTGTTTCTCGCTTCCGCGCCGGTCGCCATCGTCACGCAAAACAACCGCGCCGACACGCGCCGCCTGACCGGCGCGACCCCGCAAACCGCTATCAGCGACGGCACGACGCTGATTGTTTCCGAGGGCAACCGACGGCGCGGCGACGATCCGGTGAACGGCGACGATGCCCGGATTCGGCAAGCCTTCCAACGCAACGGCTTTGATGACCGCGCCGGGGTTTTGAACTGGATTTTCGACAGCCCGCAATCGGTGTTCGGCGATGCCGAGTTCGCTGAATATCGCGCCGACTTGGACGCGGTGACGGTGCGCCAAACGATTACACAGAACGCGGGCGGCGGGCGGCGACGGCGCGGCAACGCTCGCGGCGTGAGCGAAACCGTGATTACGTCAACGATTTACTTTAGCGAGGCGACCGGACTGCCCCGGCGTATCGAACGCTATATCAGCACCACGGGAACCGCCGCCCTGCGCCGCGACGACCCGCCGAACCGTTATATCGCCGCCGACTACGCCCTTACTCTCAATTCGGAATCGTCGCCGGGGATTTTCCGCCCGGCAACGCCGTAAATCGCGGCGCATGGAACGAAACCATTCCCACCGAATGTATAAACGGATATGAAAACATTATCTACACGTCGCCGGTTTTTCGGCGTCGCCGCATCGCTACTCGCCGCTATCGCCACAACCGGAACTGCGGCACTTGCCGCGCCGAAAACCGAGGAAGCCGTAATCGCCGCCGGGTGCTTCTGGAGCATGGAGGCGATGTACAGCCGTATCAAGGGCGTCAAGTCCGTCGAGCCGGGGTACGCCGGTGGCAAAGTCGCCAAGCCTTCCTACGAAGCGGTTTGCACCGGCACGACCGGTCACGCCGAATCCGTGCGCGTCACGTACGACCCATCCGTTGTCTCGTATCGCCAGCTGCTGGAGATCTTCTTCCGTGTCGCTCACGACCCGACGACGCGCGACCGGCAGGGTCCCGACGTCGGCTCCGACTACCGCGCGATCGTATTCGCGCGCGACAGCGCCCAACTCCGCGAGGTTTCGGCTTACGTGGCCGAGCTGACCTCCAGGCGCGCATTCGCCAATCCGATCGTCACTGAACTACGTCTCCGGCAGCCGTTCTACCCCGCGGAATCGTACCACCAGCGTTA
>JACMIU010000634.1 GCA_014380985.1 Armatimonadota bacterium
CGGTAGTTCCTTCGCCGACCTGCGCGAACTTGCCATCTTCCGTCATGTCTTTGAGATGCACAAGGGGAACGCGCCCGGCGTACTTGTTCATGTACGCCACGGGGTCAAGCCCCGCTTTTTTCACCCAGAAAGCGTCTAATTCCACCTTCACGACGCTCGCGTCGGTGGACTCGAACAGCAGGTCAAACGCGGTCTGATCGCCGCCGAACGTCTCGAACTCGAAATCGTGATTATGGTAGGCGAATCCCATGCCCGCCTTGTTCACCTTCGCGCCGAGATCGGATAATGTTTCGGCGAGCTTGCGGTAATCGTCCATGCTGGTTCGCATTTCGGCGGGCAGGAACGGCACGATCAAGTATTTCGCGCCGAGCGTGTTGTATGTTTCGAGAGCCGCTTCGACATTCGCTAAGTCGCCCAGCCCGACGTGTGCGCCGGGAACCATCAAGCCGTTGTCATCCAAAACGGTTCGCAGTTCGGTCGCGTCCTTGCCGTAGATGCCCGCGAGTTCGATGCCGACGTAGCCGATGTCGGCGACTTTTTTAATAGTGCCGTAGAAATCCTGTGCCGAATCGTCGCGCACGGTGTAAGCCTGTAAACAGACGGGAAGAGTTGCCATAAGTGTTTCCTTTGATAGCGTATTGCTGACGTATTCTTTCGCGTTTCGGCGCGGGGTTTCCTGCGTATCCGCGCCGAAACAAAAAGTTTTCGCATCAACGAGAGAAAGGTTTGAAACAGGGCGCGGCGTGGTAGATACAAAGTGTTAGTCACTCCCGCGAAGACGGGCGGAGAGCCAAGAAGAATCACACACAAAAGACGGTCAAGCACGCTCACAACGGCGACCAATAATACAATACGAAGATCACACGAAGTAAAACACGATTGAACAAACTGGAGATATGAAGGCGGCGACTGATTTTTCAGTCGCCGCTTTCTTTGTTTGACGATACACTGCGAGTATTGTTATGCCGTCTCCGCCCGCCGCGCTTCAGCGCAAACAGTACCAACTTTTCATTGACCGCGCACCCGAAGCCGTATTTGCGTTTCTGGTCAATGGACAGAATCACGCCCGCCTTTGTCCCGCCGAAATGCCGGAGGAAATACTGTCCGGCGCGAACGCTGAACTCGCGGACGGTTCGCGCCTTGTCGTCCGGGCGAAGCGCACCGAACTCGCCTTAACCATCGAACGCACCCTAATCTGGGAAGTCGCCGAATACCATCCGCCGCTCGGATACGCCCTGCGACAGGTGGAAGGCCCCTTCAAATCTTGGATTCACCGGCGCAAACTCACGCCGTTCACTGGAGGAACCCTGCTCGCCGACCAGATAGAGTATGTCCTGCCGGGTAATCCGTTTGTTGCGCTTGCCGCACACTCGTTCATCGGCGCAAACATGGATAAATACTATCAGCACCAGCAAAAGCCAGCTAAACAAACGAATCCTCCAACCGAGGAGCAAAGCAAACCCCGCAATGATCTCGAACGCATTCATCAGCACAGACATGAGAAGGGTCCAGCTGTTAAATTTATGGAGGCCCCAGAGCTCAAAGAATTCCTGCATTTTATAACTCAATC
>JACMIU010000635.1 GCA_014380985.1 Armatimonadota bacterium
CGATGTGCGCTTCCGCCGCGGTGCGGAAGAACGGCGTCACGGCGTCGCCTTCGCCGCCGGAACACTAAGCGACGGGGCGTTCGCAACCGCCACCGCCGTCACAAACACCGTTCGCACCACGCGCTCATATTTCGGAAAGTCAATCTTGCTCACTTCGTCGGACGGGCGATGGTAATCCACGTGAACACCGTCGAAGAAAAACGCAATTGGAATGCCGCGCTTGGCGTAGTTGTAGTGGTCGGAGCGGTAGTAGAAGCGATTCGGGTCTTTGGGGTCGTCGTAGCGCGTGTCGTAATTGAGGCGGGTGTAGTCGTGGTTCACTTTATCCACGATGTCGCCGAGTGTTGGGGAAATCATCCGCGCCCCGATAACGTAAATCGTATCCGGGGACGATAGCGTTTTGTTGCGCTCCTGCGTGTCGCCTTCAGGCTTCGAGCGACCGATCATATCGCAGTTGAGTTGTGCCTTTATACTCGCCAGCGGCACGGTGGGAGAGCGCGTAAAGTATTCCGACCCCCACAAGCCCTTCTCCTCGCCGCAATGCCAGACGAAAAGCAGGCTGCGCTTCGGGCGTTTGTCGGGGTGCGATGCCAGCGTTTCCGCCATCGAAAGCAGACCGACCGTGCCGGAGCCGTCGTCATCCGCGCCGTTGTAGATTTTGTCGGGGGCGTTGGCGTTGGTGCTAAGTCCGACGTGGTCGTAGTGTGCGCCAAGCGCGACGTATTCGTTTTTGAGTTTGTCGTCGCTTCCTTCCCATGCGGCGACCACGTTTTGCGTAGACACGGTTTCGGTGCGAATCCCGACCGCGAGCGTGGCGGTTTTGTCCGGCGCAAGCGCGAACGCGCCGGTTTCAGTTTTCGCCCTTGCGTCCGCAATCGCGGTGGCTAAGTCGGTCTTTTCGCCCGCAAGCAGTGCGGTTGCCACTTCCGGCGACACGCCGATTATCGGCACATCGGTATCCTCCGCCGCGTTCGGGTAGACCGGCGACAATTGAACGCGGCGCGAAGGGCGCGTCCCCGCCGCCGTTTTCGCCCACGTTGCCGCGTCCTCGCTGGGCAGACGAATCACCCCCACCGCGCCCTGCGCCTTCGCGTACTCTTCGGGCGGCATCCAGTCTGTGCCGCGCTTGTCACGGGGAATATCGTCCTGCGTAACGCCAAAAGGCAAAAAGCGCGGCAAGGGCGCGACCACGACGATTTTGCCGCGCACATCCACGCCCGCGTAAGCGTCCAATTTGCCTTTCACGAACCAGCCATGCCCAACGAAAACGAGCGGCGCGGGCGTTGCCACCGCGCTGTTTTTCTCGCTTCCCCCTTGCGGCAAAAAGTCCTGCCCCGCCGTGAGCGTTTTTCCGGCGACCGTTGCCGCCGATTTGTCGTTATCGATATAGGTAGAGCGTACACGAATCGTCTGGTAAAACGTGCCGTTGTCGCCCTTCGGCACAAAGCCCCAACGGTCTAAAAACGTCGAAATATACCGCGCCGCCGTGTTCAGTCCGTTGGACGGGGTATCGCGCCCCTCGAGTTCATCGGACGCGATAAATGTCAGGTAGGAACGCAGGTTGCGCTGGGTCAGCGTTTTCTCGGCGTCCTTTTTAGCGTCGGCTTCAGATAGGGTTCCGGCGGCAAGCGCGGGCAGGGACACAAGAACAGTCGTGGAAAGGACGAGAGACACACGGGGGAGAAAGAAACGATTCATGCCGGTTATCGTACCACGGCGAAGCGCGAAACGGTTTCACGTTTCACCATGTCAGGGCTTCGGGCGCGGCAACGAATGAAGCGGTTAATTTCGGTGACGACCGATACTGTCGTTGCATTTCTCTCCAAACGGTCTGATGTGGGCTACGAAGGATTTGAATGCGGCGATTATCAATTTCATGGGGCGGATCGTTGGCTGCTTTCGCCTTTATGTAACCCTGCAACTTGTCCAAAAAACCACACGCCGCGTTTTCCCGTGTATCACGGAGCGGTTCACGCCACAGCGAGAGCGTGTTTATCGTGTACTCGGCGCGTTCGTATTCGCGGGTTCCCGCGTCCGCGAGCGGATCAAACTGAAAACTGTATAAGTCAAGGCGCAGAAAATCCAGCGGATTTTCGTGGCGCGGGTCAATCAGAACCGAATCACCGACAAGTGGTGGTAAAACTGGTGCTTTTTTCGTGCGCTGAATATCCGCCCACGACAACGTACCAGTTACGTACACTCTGAAACTGTTCAACTTTCCTCCGTTACAACCACCGCAAGCATACAAAAAGTTGTTCCAATCGAATACGTGTTCCGGGTACAAACTTTTCGGGCGAACGTGTTCTATCTCGGTAGCGCACGAATCCTCACAATACGCACATCGGCGCAATCGCCCCTGCATTTCGGTGAGAGTCTTTTTCACAGCGACGAAGGTTTTGTTCGCACTTCTGTTCTTGGACTTCCAAGCGCGTTGTGCTTCGGTAACGCGGGCGGCGTAGTCCGGCAGGGCGTCAATCTCAGTTTGCCATCGTTGTAACCAACGAAGCGCGTTGCCGGAAAGCGGTAAGTCGGGCAGTTGTAACATTCGTTTAGAAAAGTGGCGATTCCGTAGGAAGCATCGCTCGCAATTCTTCCTGACGCTCCTGCTCTTTGTCCGATAACCCGGTTTTGATTTCCTTGCGACTTAATACGGCAAGTTCGGCAAGCAGTTCCTGCGAACGCTCGGAACGCGCCACCTTGCCGTACCCGAACGCTTCGGTGCTATAGGCGTCCAGAATGTTACCGTAAAGCAAGCGATTTTTTTCCTCACCCTCCAACATCCGCCCTGTCTCATCGGTTCCGGGGCGCGGCAGGAGAAAGATACTGCCCTGCTCGGCGGCTTGGCAGACCAGTGGGCTATGCGTCGTGACGATGAACTGCATCTGCGGGAAATGCTCGAGGAACCAGAAACCGATTCGCTTTTGCCACGTCGGGTGCAGGTGCGCGTCCACCTCGTCAATGAGAACAACGCCCGGAACCGCGATTTGATACAGATTCTCTGAGTCGAAAACTCGCTCCTGACCGTAGGCGATAACCAGATGCCTAATCAAGTCCAATGTCAGACTGAGCATAGAGCGAAAACCGTCACTCAACTCCTCTATTTGAACAGTACAACCGTTTCCGTCTAAAAATATCACG
>JACMIU010000636.1 GCA_014380985.1 Armatimonadota bacterium
ACGCCATCCGGGACACGCAAAAGCACCGGCGCGAAGTTCAGAATTGCCCGAACGCCGTGTGCAATCACCGCGTCGGCGACGCCCTGCGCGGCGGTTTGTGGCACGGCGAGAATCGCCATTCGCGCTCCGGCTACCCGGTTGATTTCGCCGAGGCGGGCGAAATCAAGAACCTCCATATTGCCACCGATTCGTGTCCCGATTTTCGCCGGGGAGTTGTCGAACGCCGCGACCACGTGAAAACGATGCTCCTCCAAACCCGGATAGCCAATCAGTGCCGCGCCCAAGTTGCCCGCGCCAATCAGCAGAATCGGTTGACGTTCGTGGATTTTCAGAATCCGCGAGATACGCGCTTCCAATTCCTCGACCGAATAGCCGACGCCCGGTTTGCCAAACTCGCCGAAGTACGATAAGTCTTTGCGAAACTGCGCGGCGTTGATGCCGGTCTGTCGCTCAATCTGCGCCGATGACACGGTTTCCATTCCCGTCGCGCTGATTTCGATGAGCGAACGCAAATAGGTGGTTAGCCGTTCCAGCGTCGGGATGGGAACCCGTTCGCTCAGGTTGTCCGGGAAAATATCGTTTTCAGCCACGCTCACAGGTTTCGGTAATCCTCACCGCCAATAGGTCGGATTCTTATTATACCGCGCCTTGCTTAACGTCGGGGCGTGTCCACGGCACATCCGGCACTCCGGCGCGATGGTTCACCACGCGGGCAAGCACGAAAAGCAGGTCGGAAAGACGATTCAGGTACGGGATAACGTCGGGGTTCGTGGTGTCCGGCTCGGCTTGTAGCAAACTCACCGTGCGGCGTTCCGAACGCCGCAGAATCGTTCGTGCGAGATGCAGATACGCGGATGCCTTATCGCCCCCCGGCAAAATAAAGTTTTTCAGCGGCTTTAATTCGCCTTCGTACTGGTCAATGAGCGGCTCTAAATCGGCGGCGAACTGCTCGGTGATTCGTGGTACAACCGGCTTGTCGCCGGTGTCTCTCGTGGTCGGTGTCGCCAAATCCGCGCCGACCACGAACAGTTCGCTTTGAAGACGTGCAACCAAAAGCCGTATCTCGTTGTCAGGTAGATAGGAATGGGCAACGCCGAGCGCGGCGTTCGCTTCGTCCACCGCCCCATAGGACTCGACGCGCACATCGTTCTTATGGACACGTTGTCCGCCGTACAGTCCGGTATCGCCGGTATCACCGGCACGGGTATATATTTTCATGTTTATTTCAGTTTCATCGGTTACTCTAAAACATCAGTGTACCCCGCTCCGGTCGGGTTTTGACCGCCGCTATGTAGCGGTCATCAAAAAAGGAAGCAAAGTTTCGTGACAGTTAAATCGTTCATTCTATTTCCGGCTTGTGCCATCGCTCTTGCCACGTCCCCCGCATCATGGGCGCAGGAACCCGCCCCCGCTCCATCCGTGCCGACGCCGAACGCGCCGCCAAAGGAATCGGCGAAACCGGGCGATCAGTTCCCGAAAAACGAGCAAAAGGAGCCGAAGCCGACCAACACCGTGCCGCCCCCGATTACAGGCAAAACCGATGTGAACGAACTGCCCAAACCGCTCACGCTGGAATCGGCGGTCGCGTTCGCGCTTCGTTTGCAACCGAGCGTCGCGCAGGCACAGGCAAACCGGGAAGTCGCCGAACAACGGCTCAAAGTGCAACAAGCCGATTACTACCCGCGTGTCCAACCGACCTACACGTATAACAATCGCCTAACCACCGGCAACGTCACGCAGTTCATCAACGGCGTTCCCGTTCAGGTTTCGTCCGGGCGAACCTCGGAAAACAAACAGATTGATGCGTCGGCGAGCATCACGATTTTCGACTCGTTCAACCGCGAACTGCAAAACAAGCAGGCACGGCAACAACTGCGCGGCTCGAAGTTTTCCGAAGAGGACACGCGCCAGAGCGTTATCGCCGATGTCGCCAATAACTATTTTAACTCGTTACGCACCGCCGCCTTAGTCACCGTGAACCGGTCACAGGTGGCACGGGCGCAAAACACGCTGGACGTGGTGACGGCGCAAGTGGAGGCGGGCGTCACGGCGCAAAAAGATGTGTATCAAGCGCAAGCCGACCTGCTCAACGCGCAGGTGACGCTTTTGCAAGCGCAAAATAACGCCGCCGTCGCACAAGCGCAACTGAAACAAAGCATCGGGCTTGTCGGCGGCGAACCGCTGGAAATCGCCGATGTACCCGCGCCCACGGCGTCTACGCCTGTTACCGCCATCGGTTCGCCCACCCTGCCCGTATCCACCAGCGAAAATAACACGGTGGACGCTCTCGCGGAAACCGCGTACCGGATTCGCCCCGACATCGCCTCCCAACAGAAGAACGTGGAAGTCAACCAAACCGGAGTGGGACTCGCACGAATTAACGATAGTCTGCAAACCAACATCACTTTGAGCGACGGCTACCAGTTTACGCCGGTCGGCAACAATACCTATCCGAATGCGCGGAACCGACAGGTCAACCTGTTTGTCACCTATCCCCTTTTTAACGGCGGACAGACGCGGGCGCAGGTGCGACAGGCGCAAGCACAAGTGCGTAACACCGAGGCAAGCCTGACCCAACTGCGGCAAAGGGTCGCCGTTGAAGTGGAGCAAGCGTACCGCACCCTGACGCAAGCCCGCGCCGCGATTCCCGCCGCCGAAGCGGCACAACAAGCCGCGCAAATCAACTATGACGCCGCCGTGGAATCGCGCCGCGAAGGCGTCGGCACGATTATCGAGGTGATTCAGGCGCAAACGCAGTTGGTACAAGCGCAAACACAATTAGTGCAAACCACGTATGATTTTTATTCCGCCGATGCACGGCTTGCCCGCGCCGTGGGATATGCCGACCGAATCGCCGGAATCGGGCAGGTGTCGGAAGCGACCGCGCCGCCGGGAACGCCGCCCGCCGGACAAACGATCACGCCCGCGCCGGGGGCAACCGTTCCCGCAACGCCCCCGAACGGGCCCATAATCGTGCCGCCACAAAAGAAAAAGTAACGGCGAAATGCTGAAAACCGCTGTTGCCACCGTGACGCAAATCGTTCGCGCCGACGCCGCTTTGGTGGAAGCGCGGGCGACCGACGCGACCGGCGCGGCTCGGCGCGTGATAGCGTACCCCGCCTTGACGGGAGCCGTGACGGTCGGCGATTCGGTGTTACTGAACGTGACGGCAACCGCGCTCGCCCTCGGAACCGGTGGCTACGATTTCGTGATGGCGAACTTGTCTCACCCCGAAGCGCAAACGTTCGGGGAACCGACCGGTGCGGAGCATATCATCAAGGCACGGTACACACCGTTCCAACACGCGGTTAGCGCAGTCGAGATGATGCCGGAACACGAAGGGATTTGGGAACGGGCAACGGACTTGCGCGGAACGCCGGTAGTGGTGTGCGAACTCCATTCGCAGGTCGCGGCAGTGTGTGCGGGTATCAAGGCATCGCGCCCCGACGCCCGCGTCGTTTACGTTTACACCGACACTGCCGCGCTTCCGCTCGCCTTTTCGCGCCTCGTTCCCGAACTGAAGAGCGCGGGGCTACTCGACACGACGATTACCTGCGGGCAAGCGTTCGGCGGGGATTATGAAGCCGTGTCGTTCGCGTCCGCACTAATCGCCGCTGACCATATTTGCGGCGCGGATGTGATTGTGGTCGGGCAGGGACCGGGCAACGCCGGAACCGGAACGCGCTACGGCTTTTCAGGCATTGAGCAAGGCAATCAGTTAAACACGGCACAAATGCTGGGCGGGAGTGCTATCGCGGTTCTGCGCGTGTCGGAGGGCGACTCCCGCGCCCGTCACGAAGGCATTTCGCACCACTCGCTCACGGTGATGGAGACCATCGTTAGTCAATCCGTAACTATCGCCGTGCCGCTAAGCGAATTGACCCATTTTACCGACGCCACACTTGCCTTCGAGTACCTATTTGCTGAAGCGGACACTGAAGCAGGACTTGCCCTACTATCCGAACGCGGCGTTAACGTTACCACGATGGGGCGCACCGTGGCGCAAGACCGGGCGTTTTTCGCCTACGCTTGTGCCGGGGGCGCGGTCGCGGCGGGGCGCGTTGCCCGGTAACCAGCCTTCCGATTTGTTTTTTTACGCGCTTGCGGGGGTCGAAATATGAAGTACGCCGCTTAGCAACTCGCGTAGCCGGTTTTCGAGTTCCGTGACCGCCGCGTGGCTTGCCCGGCGGCGGTTCGCGCACCAGTCCTCGTAGAACGGCGAGATGTCCCACGCCTCGCCGAGAACTACCACGGCTTCACGAAGCGGATGCGTTTGCGACGCGCCGAAAACTTCGCGCTCCAACCGGTATACCGTTTCCCCGATTCGCTCCAGCGACGCCGATTCTCCTCCGACCATGCCCTCGGCGGCGACCATGAAGTTCTGAAGTCTGTCCATGTCGGCGGTGGCGGCGGCGACGGCAACAAGTCGCCGCTCGTGCAACCGCTTCTCATACGGCGTCGTGCCGCCCACCAACGAGGCGCGGTATTCAAAAACGCGGTTGTAGAGCGTTCTCATGCGAAGAGACAGCACGGCTTCCGTCGGC
>JACMIU010000637.1 GCA_014380985.1 Armatimonadota bacterium
AATCCATAAAGTTTTCAAACGGGTCGCGTCCGGGATAACGATCACGCGGTATCGTGATGCAGGTATCGGGCGCGGGGTTTGGAGCCTGTCCGAAATACGGAGACGCTTCCGCCGGCGTGTCGCTCACGCCGTCGTTAACATTGGTACAACTGCCTTGAAAGGTGTGGAACAAACCGAGCCAGTGACCGACTTCGTGAACCGCGGTGATACCGAGGTTATACGGGTTAGATGGATCCTCGTCATTGGGCATGGACGATTCCACGCAGGCTACGCCGTCAAACGGAGCCGCCGGAACCTCGACCAATTCGTCGTCTTCGTTGATAACGAACATCCGACCCGTGCCGTAGAAAGCCGGAAAGGTTGCATAACCGAGGAGACCGCCGGGAAGGTCGCCGATATATAGGTTCAGCGTTTCGGGGCCTCCGCGGCGAAGCGAGGCTCTGGTCTCGTACTCGGACTCGGTAGCGACTCCAACCATTACGCCATCAATTTCGAAAAGAGAATAGCCTTGGAAAAGCCGCTCCGGTTCGTCGTCGGGAATGATGGTGCGGGTGATGCCCATCAAGCGGTATTGAAACGCGGTTTTCGCGGTTGCTTGTGCCGAGGGTATTTGCCCCACCGGTGTTGGGATTCGTCCGCTAAACCCGTTGTTCATTACGTCAATTTGGGCGGCGACACGCGCATCGGGAATAGTGGCGATGGTGGAGGCGAACCCAACCAGATGGACATATACCGGCACAATCACGGAACCGGGGCGGCGCGGCGTTTGCACCGAGGAGCGCGAACCCGCCCCCATCGTTGTTGCATCACTCCCCTTGATAATCACGGTTTCGTTCTTGACAAAACCGGTAGCCGCGGCGTTCATCGCTTTAATCTCCGCCGCCGTCGGTTCCGGTGTCCCGCAACGCTTGCCCGCCATAATAAAATCGGCGCGGCTCGCAAATGTGACGCCGCCCACGGTGATCGGTTCGTTAGCAAAGGACGGAACAACCCGTGACGACGACGGGGTTCCTACTGCGTATGCCGCGCCGAAGGGCGCGGTTCCGGCAACAAGTCCCGCACCGAGCGCGATGGTTCCTGTAACCACGGCGGACAGGGCGAATGCGGATACGAGCGAGGCAAATGGTTTCATGGGCAAAACTCCTGTTTTGGGTGAGCGGACGCCGCAGTGCATAGACAGCAGTCGTCGTTGAGAAAAATGTTGCTTCATCTTACTTTCTATTTAAGGCATTTGTCAATACCTTGATTTTCGGTGGAACGCACCGCTCCCCGTGACAGTAGGAAAGAATATGAATCACCACCGTTTTCTCGTCGGTGCGTTCGGCGTGCTTGCCGCTTGCGCCGCTATTTTCCCCGCGCCGGTTCGCGCCCAAGAGTCGTTGAGCATGCCGGTAAAATGGTCGGCAAGCGGGATGCTCATCGAAGCCTGCACCTGCGCCGTGCCTTGCTCGTGCAACTTCGGCGAACCGCCGTCGCCGCACCACTACTGCCACGCCGTTTATGCGTATCGCCTCGACAAAGCGAAATGGGGCAATATTGACCTATCCGGGCTAATTATCGCGGGCGCGGACGCCGGAAGCGGCGGCGAAGCGTACCTCGACGAACGCGCTACCCCCGCACAGCGAACCGCGCTAAAGTCGCTTACCCGTGCCGTATGGGGGCAAGGCGGACCCGGCAACGCGCCGGATATGCCGTTCGTGTTCGCCAAAATCACACCGAAGGTAACGGCAAGCGAAATCGCGGTGACGATTGGGAACGTCGGTGGATTCTCCGCAAAGCCGATTACCGGGCGCGACGGCAAAACGCCGGTGGTGGTGGAAAACAACACGGTCTGGCCCATCGCCCGCGCTTTCAAAGGCAAAACCGTGTCACTGTCCGCACGAAGCAAAGCCATAGGCAACATCAAAACTTCCGGCACAAACGCGAACTACGGCGCGTTCTCGTTTGCAGGAAACGGCGCACCGGTAGCGAAGATAAAGGCGAAAGCGAAAGCGGCGGGCGGCAATTGTTGCACCCCGCAAAAAGCGAAGTAAAAAACCATGATAATACACACCGTTTATTTTTGGATGGCGGATACCGCTACCGAATCCGACCGCGATCAAACGGTCGCTGACTGCCGCGAACTGCTCACGCAGGTTCCGACGGTGCGCTCCCTCCATGCCGGGACGCCCGCCGACACGCCGCCCCGCGACGTAGTGGATGGCTCGTTCGGCGTCGGCTTGACCGTGATTTTCGACGATGTGGCGGGGGCGGCGGTGTACGATACGCACCCGAAGCACTTGGAGTTTATCGAGCGAAACAAACACGCTTGGGCGAAGGTAGTCGTGTACGACGTGGCGGCATAAGCCACCTCGCTTATGGCTTCGGGAAGGGTCCGACAAAGCGCACCGCGCCCGCCGCGATAATCCCCGGCTTACCCGCGCTCCCGGAAAGCGTCACGGTTGCCCGCACCGGCGTAACCCCCGGTTGCGCTTTCTTTGCCACCGCGTCAAACGTCGGCTTCGCGCCCGGTGTCGGCGCGGCAACCGGCACGGTTTCATTGAACGCAAACCGACCGAGTTTGTGCCAACCGTAGCGGTTCGCTTCGGCGTTGGGCGAGTTGTCGCCGTAGTCGTTATTTACTATCTGCCCACTGATACGCTGATTAATCACGACTTTTTCGCCGTTCACGATGTACACCGCGCTTGAAGTGCGGTTCTCGTTTGGCGCGGAACGGGTGTACACATCGTATTCGCCACCAACCGGTAACGTCGCGTCCCAAACAAGCGGGGCGTTCTTGGCGTTTGTTTTGCTCCATAGGAGCGATAGACCTTTCGGCGCGGGCTTCGTGTTCCAACCGACCGGCACGGCGGATGGAAGCGGCACAGTGACATCCCACGGTCGAATCTCCACGAAAAGCGTGGTTTCCTCGCCGAATGGCACGGGGCGAAACGGCGCGGGCAGAACCTTCACAAGACGAAACCGTTGTGTCACCCTACCGAGGCGATTGAGCGGCGCGGAAAGTGGCACAGTAAAAGCGGCGGATTGTTCCTCGGTAATTTGTTCCCGTTCACCGATGGGCGTACCAACTCCCTTGATCGGCATGAGATCGGCTGGCACGGCGGCGACATATTGGGGGCTAAGCCATTGCAGGCTGTGTAACGGACTGGTCGTATCTCCGACCGCGCCTAAGTAAACAATCCCCTGCTTGCGTCGTTCGACGTCCTGCGCGTCTCGGCGGTCGGACAGCCACGGATCGTCGCCCCGGTTGATGAACATCGCTCTTCGGATACCGGTTTCGCCGGGACGAAGCACGATCGGCGCGTGCCAATTAGTTACGATGTTGTTGTTTGTGGAGAAACCGGGCGACAATCGCTCGGAGTCGTTACGCACGAGCGTCATAAAATAGTCCCAATCGAAATACGGACCGGGGTCGGTGTGACCGCCGCGCCCGCCGAACTTCGTGGGATCGGACGCATCGGGAACCTCGAAATGCCCGATAATATGCGCTCGGTCGCGGGGAATCGCATGGCGCGTGGAAATGTCGCGCACCAGTCGCGCCGACGATTCGTACAGCGCGGGCGTGAAGAAGCCGGGGCGATACGCGAAGCCACCCTGCTCGATGCCGACGCTACGCCCGTTGATGTTGCGGTTCCCCGCGTGCCACGCCACATCGCGCTCCTTGACCTGCTGATACACGACGCCCGTCACCGAGTCTACCACATAGTGCGACGAGACTTGTGACTGGGGGTTTTGAAACCAGCGCACCGCCGACATCGCCTCGCCCTCAATGTCGTGCATCACGATAATGTTAATCGGACGCTCCGCCGACGGTCGGTTTGCCGATTGGAAGTTACTCGGCGACGCCAGTTCCCACAGGGCGGCGGAGTAATCGGGCGTTTCCGGCGGCTGTTTGTCGGGAAGGGGGGCGACCGGCGACGGAGACGGTGCGGGAACCGGGGTTTGCGGGGCGCACACGGCGGGGCGAACCACGAAAAGGGGCAGGAGGCACAGGAAAGCGATTCGGTTCATGCCATTTAGTATAGCCGACATAGGCGATATTTGCCGTCCTGTTTAGGTCGGCGGGCGGTGCTAGTCGGCGGATAAACCCGCGACACCGCCCGCCGATCGAGAACGATGGAAGCATTGTAACCAAACCACGCTCTCATGCGTCTAAATCGACAGGAGTTTTATTTTCCCCGCCATGCCCGATGCCGCCACTTACCGCCGACAAGCCGATGACGCCGTTCGCGCCGGACGATTCGCCGACGCCGCCGACCTGTACAAAAAAGAAGCCGCGATTTACCGCAAAAACGGCGACGTGAACGGCGCAAAAGTCGAGGAGATGAAGGCGGCGCGGTACGAAAGCGTGCTTTGTCTGTTCGTCCATCAAGAGGGCGCGAATCCGTCACAAGCCGCACAGCCGAAAACCGGCGACCTTGCGAAATGGGAGCCGCCTTACGGGTGCTACCTCGGCGGATTCATTGACCGCGACGAACGGCTCGGCGACGTTTTCACCGACGAAAACTTTCAGGCACACCGCGACCCCGAACGCTTTGGCGAAATCACCGGCAAAAAGCACGCCACGGTGTTTTGCTACGTGTCGTATGGCAAGCGGTTCCCGACGCGCTGGGTGGCACGGCTTCGCGGGCAGGGTGTCGCCGCGCATATCGCGTGGGAGCCGAACGGCGGACTTGACGTGGTGCAGGACGACGAGTATCTGCGCGAATGGGCGCAGGACGCCGCCCGCACCCGCGCCCCGATTTTCCTGCGTTACGCTTCCGAGATGAACGGCGACTGGACGCGCTACGGCGGCAATCCCAAAACGTATGTCGAAAAGTGGAAACTGGTCAAATCGGTAATGGACAAATACGCCCCGAATGTCGCTATGGTCTGGTGCGTGAACGCGATTCCCGAACCGCCGATTGCGTCGTTCTACCCCGGCGACGATTTCGTTGACTGGGTCGGCGTCAACTTTTATTCCGTGCCGTTCCGCGACAACAACCGCGCCCGCGCCGCCCTTTTTGAAAACCCGGCGGACAGTTTGCCGTTCGTTTACAACGCCTACGCAGCAAAGAAGCCGATCATGATTGGCGAGTTCGGCGCGTCGCACCGGTCGTCCTTAGACGGTGTAGAGCGCGGCGCGTGGGCGGGGCGCAAAATCGCCGAACTGTACGCTTCGCTTCCCCGGCTGTTTTCCCGCGTCAAGTGCGTGGATATTTTCGACAACGACAACATGAAGTACGCGCAAGCCGGGCGACAACTCAACAACTATTCCGTGACCGACACGCCCGCCGTGCTGAACGCCTACAAACGCGCCATCGCCCCGGACTACTTTCTGTCCGACGTATGGGGAGCATGGGGCAACAGCCCGACGATGCCGGACAAGCAAACAATTATCGTGCCGCTTGCCGCCAAACTCACCGTGCCGCGTGGGACTTTGCGCGTGTCGGCGTGGGGGCGCACGTATGCCGAAACGTTCACCGTGGCGTACAAGATCAACGGCAACAAAGTCGCCAGCGTGGCGGAGACCGGCGACCGGGGCGCGAATTTGCCGATGGAAACGCCCGGCGAATACGTGGTAGAAGCGTTGCTTTTAGACGACAAGGGGCGCGTGGCGACGCGCACGGCGACAACAATCACAGTGATTTGATAGGAGACGAGCGGTGCGGCATAATGGTTACCTTTTGCCCATCATCTGGAATTGTTCGATCACCGGACCAAGAGCCAGCACGGGAAAGAACGATAACGCTCCTACAATTAGAGCCGTGCCGA
>JACMIU010000638.1 GCA_014380985.1 Armatimonadota bacterium
CCGTTTTTTGGTAAACTTATCGTCCGATAATCAAGGTTATGTTGCATTTTAGTGCGGCGACGAAATTGTCGGGAACCATGTTGCACCGCTTCTGTATCGTCGTCATGGAAAATAGCACACCTATAGCGGTTTCCTCCGCACAAACGCATCGCCGAATCAACCCTGACGGCTGGACACTCAACGTGGGCTACTCGCAAGCCGTCGAAGTTCGTGGCGACCAGAAGGTTTTGTACTGCGCGGGAACAACCGCACTGGACAAAAATGGTCAGCTGCCAACAGCACTGGATATTCGCTCGCAAATGACCGCGACGCTCGACAACCTCGAACACGTGCTGGACGCGGCGGGCTACGGCCTTACGGACTTGGTGAAAGTCACCATCTACAGCACAGCCGCTGAGCAGGTACTACAAAACATGGATATTCTCGTGACCCGGTTTCAGGAGCACGACGCGCTACCGACCGCAACCCTCATCGGCGCAACATTGCTCGCGTACCCGGAACTGCTGATCGAAATCGAAGCCACCGCTGTACGATAGAGCGGGATAGCAACTCTTTTGCTCACAGCCTTGACAAGAAAATTATGCTATGTTACACTGGTAAAATGTTACCAGTGTAACATAGAAAGGCTACAAATATGATAAGTGATCTCGCCTCCCCTTTGTCTACAAAAATCGTAGGTAGTGTTGAACGAGTTCAAATCGGCGCACGGATGGAAAAGCGTATGGTGCAAGTTCTCAAAGGCTTGGCGGAGTTTAAGGAGATGACGCTTGGAGAATTGCTCGAAGAGATAGTTCTTCACTCCTTCGATCCGGTTCCCGGTCACGAAGGGCAACAGTGCGCGAGTCCTCATAGTGTCAGATCATTGCAAGCCATTGCTGATTTGAAAAGAGTTTATGGTATGGAATACGGGAAGCACGATAATTACGACTTTGCAGACCACAATCCCCAGCCCGAATGAAACACTAACACGCGAATCGGTTAAAGGCGAGTTCTGCCCCTAACCGATTCGTATGTCGGGAGGTGCGAACCCCGGATCCGTTAGGCGCATCAGTTCGGTCGCTAAATCATTGCTTGCGTTTGGCGTTGCCAGCATCGTGGCAAGTTCGCGCATCTGGGCAAGTTTCGCGGGTGCGTCTAACAGTTCGCGGATGGATTTGTAAATCGTCGCGCCCGAACAATCGGCTTGCGGCACGATTCGCGCCGCGCCGACTTCTTCCAGCCGTTTCGCGTTTTTGATCTGCTCGTTTCCCGAAGTCGGCTCCAACGGCACGAAAACGGCGGCAAGTCCCACCGCGCAAACCTCCGTGACCGTTCCCGCGCCCGAACGCCCGACCAGCAAATCGGTGAGCGCGAACAGATCGCCGATTTCGCCGGTTTCGACAAACGGTGTGACGTGATAACGCTCTTGAAGGTTTTGCGGCAACGCCGACCGCTTCCGCGTCAATCGGTCGTAATCCTGCTCCGCGCCATCGGGCTGTTTGCCGCACTGATGCACGGTCCGGCAACGCTTTAGCAATTCGGGTAGCGCGGCTTCCAAGGCGCGATTGATAATCTGGGAGCCTTGCGCCCCGCCCGTGACGTAGACGCACGGCAAGCCGTCATCCGCACTGGCGAAGCCGTATCGCTTCATTGCCGCCGCTTTGTCGCCGCCGAAGATGGTAGCGCGAACCGGGTTGCCGGATACAACCGCTTTGGCGCGAAGGTTCGCCGGTAACGCGCCCATCGAATCGCCGAATGACAGCGCGATGCGCGTGGCGAACCGCCCGGCGATGCGGTTGGCAAGCCCGAAGGTCGCCGTTTGCTCATGCACCAGCACCGGAACCCGCAGAAGCCCCGCTGCCACCACCGGTGGAACCGACACGTAGCCCCCAGTCGCCAGCACCACATCGGGCTTGAACCCGCGCACTACGCCAAGCGACTGCCACGCGCCGACCGGAACCCGTAGCGCGTCGCGGGCGTTCGCCACGGTGAAAAGTCCGAGCAAACCTTTCGACGACCGGCGCAGTTTGCCGGTCGCCACCGCCGCGAACGGCATCCCCGCCTCCCGTGCGAGTTTCGCCTCGATGCCGGTTTCGCTCCCGACATACAAAAACTCCGGCGCGAACACGGCGTTCGGGCGGGACGCCCACTCGCGTAGCGTTTGCACGACGGCAAGCGCGGGCGACACGTGTCCGCCCGTACCGCCCCCGGTGACAAGAATACGTACCCGTTTCAATTAAAGTGCGAGTTCCCCGGCACGGTCGGTGTTTTCCCATGAAAACGCCGCGTTGCCGAAATGTCCGTTTCGCGCTGTTTCGCGGTAAATCGGTCGGCGCAATTCCAGCAGATCAATAATGCCCTTCGGCGTCAAATCGAACTTGGCTTGCAACCGCCGCGAAATGTCAAGGTCATCCGCCGTGCCTGTGCCGAACGTGTCCACGCGCACTGAAACCGGCTCGGCAACGCCAATCGCATACGCTAACTGTATCTCGCATTTCGTGGCAAGTTTCGCGGCGACGACTAATTTTGCTAAGTAACGCGCTACGTATGCCGCCGAGCGGTCAACCTTTGTCGGGTCTTTGCCGCTAAACGCCCCGCCACCGTGCCGCGCATACCCGCCGTAGGTGTCCACGATAATTTTGCGCCCGGTCAAGCCGGTGTCTCCCTGCGGGCCGCCGATGACGAAACGCCCGGTCGGGTTGACGTGCTTGATGATGTCGCCTTTAACGAGCAATTGAAACTCCGCCAGCACCGGGGCAAAGATATACTCGTCAACGATTTTTGTCACGTCGGCTTGCGATAAACCGTCGCGGTGCTGGGTAGAAAGCACCAGCGTATCAATATGCGACGGCGAACCGTCGGGGTTGTAGGCGACAGTCACCTGTGCTTTAGCGTCGGGGCGCAGTCCGAGTTCGGGCAAATCACGGCGAACCTGCGCCTGAAGTTTGGTCAACCGGTGTGCCACGGTGATCGGGAGCGGCATCAGTTCCGGGGTTTCGTCACAAGCGAAGCCGAACATCATTCCCTGATCCCCTGCCCCGCCCGCGTCTACCCCCATCGCAATATCGGCGGCTTGCTTTTGCACCGCGATCATCACGCCGGTGGTCGCGCCGTCGAAGCCGACCTCGGTGCTGTTGTAGCCGACACTAAGAATCGTTTCGCGCACAATATCGGCGATTTCGACGTAGGTATCGGTGGTGAGTTCCCCGGCGATAACCGCAAGCCCGCGGGTAAGCAGGGTTTCAATCGCCACGCGGGACATCGGGTCGCCCGTGCCGTTGTTGTGCGGGGAAGGACCGAGACAGGCGTCTAAAATCGCGTCGGAGATCGCATCGGCTAATTTGTCGGGATGACCTTCCGTGACCGATTCGGAAGTAAATAGTTGATAGTTGCTGGACATAGTTTCTCTTCATGGTACACAGGCTAAAATTGCGCTTGCCACACGAAGAGGAGGGACGAGAACGCGGAAAAGGCATTGCCCTTTCGCCCGATCTCGCTCGTCTTATCTTCGCAAAGAACGCCAAAGCGTTCTTGCCGGATTTCGCACCTTCCTTCAAAAAGGGGGTTGCGGTGACATCAAAGGGCCGTTCCCTCCGCCACTCGTGATAAGCGTTTTTTGTTGCCCGTGCCGGACGCGATTCGCGCCGGTAGTGCATACAAGGAAATAGTATCGCGGGCAACTTGTTTTCGCAAGTTGCCCGCGTTTCGTTTGCGGATGACGCCCGGCTACGCGATTTTCGCGGCGGCGTATTTTTCCGCTACCACGTCCCAATTGACCACGTTCCACCATGCCTTGAGGTATTCGGGGCGGCGGTTTTCGTACTGCAGGTAGTAGGCGTGTTCCCAAACATCGTTGCCAAGAATCGGCGTTTTGCCGGTGGTCAGCGGCGAATCTTGGTTCGGGGTGGAAACCACTTCGAGCGTACCGGTGGCATCAGATACAAGCCACGTCCAGCCGGAGCCGAACTGTTTCGCGCCCGCGTCGTTGACTTTGGTTTTCAGTTCGTCGAGCGAGCCGAACGCGGTTTGAATCGCGGCTAGCAGTTCGCCGGAGGGGTCGGTCGCGCCGCCCGGCTTCATGATTTCCCAGAATAGCGTGTGGTTGACGTGACCGCCGCCGTTGTTGCGAACCGCGGCTTTGATAGCGTCCGGCACGGCGTCTAAGTCCTTAATCAGTTGCTCGGCGGACTTCGACTGCAAATCGGGGTACTCTTTGAGCGCGTTGTTCAAGTTCGTGACATACGTCGCGTGGTGCTTGTCGTGGTGCAGTTCCATGATATGCGTCGCAATCGTCGGCTCCAGTGCGCTTGCGGGGTACGGCAATTCGGGTAATTGGTGTTCGGTCATTATTTTGCTCCTCTATTTCGGTGCGTACCGGGACTTATTCCCGACGCACTCAAGCAAATCATACCTGACAATCCCCCATTTTCAGTACGGCGTTCGTGACAATTGCACGCGCCATATGGCAAACGCCGCATTAGCCTCGCCGCGCAAATCGTGGGCGTGCCGCGTTGGAATCGCCCGCTCCTCTACCCCGCGCTCGATTTCGCCGTACAAGAAAGCATCGTCGAACCCCGCTTCGGCGGCGTCGGTGCGCGTCGCAGCAAAGTGAAGCGCATCTAAACGCGCCCAATACACCGCCCCCAAACACATCGGACACGGCTCGCACGGTGAAAACAGTTCGCACCCGGACAACGTGAACGTGCCGAGTTTTTCACACGCCATGCGAATCGCGGCGATTTCGGCGTGTGCGGTCGGGTCGTTTGTCGCCGTGACGCGGTTGCCGGATGCCGCGATAATCTCCCCGTTTCGGGCGACCACCGCGCCGAACGGCCCGCCGCCCGCGTGGACATTGGCGACCGAAAGGCGTATCGCCTCGGTCAGTAATTCTTCGTTTGTCATGTTGCGTTATTGTATCTTATTCCCCTTAGGCAGGAATACGGGTAGTTCGAGGCGAATTACCCGTAACATGACCGAACGGCAAGACTCCCCTGCCCTGCCCCCTTTTCTACTTCAATCCGCGTGGGCGCAAATCGCCGCCACTCCCTACGCGCCTGACACGGACGTTATTCTTTCGTCGCGGGCGCGGCTTGCCCGCAATATTGCCGGGTTCCCATTTCCCTCGCGGGCGACGGAACCCGAAATGCGCCGCGTCGCGCAGGAGGTTCGCCGCGCCGTACACGCCGACACCGAACGATTGTTCGATTTAACCGTGGTGGAAATCACCGCCCTTGCCCCCCGTGACCGCGCCGAACTGGTGGACGCGCACCGCATCTCGCCCGAACTCGCCGAGGGCGGCGCGGAAACGTATGCCCTGCTCGATGGCGCGGGGCGTGTCAGTATTTTTGTCAACGAGGAAGACCATTTGCGACTACAGGCACTCGCGCCGGGGAATGCTGCACCTGCCGCGCTATCCGACGTGCGCGATGTCGAGGCGCGGCTAACGAAGCGCATTACGTGGGCAACGGACGCGGCGAAGTGGGGATTTCTCACCGCGTCCCCAGCGAATATGGGAACGGGGCTACGCCTGTCGGTGCTGACACATTTGCCCGCGCTCGTGTTTTTGAACCGGCTCGATCATGTGTTCGACGCCGCGAAACGGCTTGGCGTGTCGGTGCGCGGGGCGCACGGCGAGCATTCAGCGGCGGCGGGCGACCTGTTTCAAGTCAGCAACACGCAAACCTTTGGAATCACGGTCGAGCATACGTGCGCCCGCGTTCGCGCTTTCGCCGATTTGCTGGTGCGCGACGAACGGGCGGCGCGAAAGGAGCTCGCGCAGGACAATGTGCGACGGGCGCGGGCGAACCGCGCCGCTCTTGCCGCGTGGGAGCGGGTGGAGAACGCGCCGCAACTGCCCGCAAAAGAAGCACTGGAGATACTCTCGTCGCTTCGACTTTGTGCGGCGTGCGGGCTTTTGCCGTGGGGACGCACCCGGCAGATTCGCGCCGAACCGGGCGACCGCGTTTTCGCCGCGCTCCTTGCCGAACTGCGAACCGGCGCGGGGCTGACGGACAGCGAAGGCGCGTCCGCACTTCGGGACGCCATTGCCCGCCCCGCCCTGCTCCGCTCGGTGCTTGCCCCCGTCTACAGCGGTGCTTAAAGGGGTTCGGTATGAACCGTTGCCCCAGCGGTGTCCATTCGCAGAACGTGAATCGCCTCTATCGGGGTTCCATTTTCCTCTAAAGCGGTTCGCATCGCCGCCCCGACCTGCGCGGCGATTTCGTCCGACGGGCAGAACGATAGCAACGTCGAACCGCTTCCCGATAGACACGTGCCGTAGTCGCCGGAAGCGACCGCGACCCCGATGGCTTCGGTTAGTCCTTTGATTTCCTTCCAACGATATGGCTGGTGCAAATCGTCGGCTAAGCCATAGCGGAGCAAATCGGGTTCGCCATTGACGAACGCGATCATCAGAAGCGCGAGGCGGTTAATTGAGAACGCGGCGTTCTCGAAGGCGACCGTTCGCGGCAGAACGCGCCGCGAGGCGTCGGTTCCGATTCGTTTCGCCGGAACACACGCGACCAGCGAAACCTTGTCGCGCATCACCGGCGACACCGGCACGGCGCGGTGAAACAAAAGCGGTCCGACATTATCGCGCCCGGTGGTGACGCACTCGACGCCGCCAAAGAGCGCGGCGGCGGCGTTATCGGCGTGTCCTTCCATCGCATAGGCAATCGTGAGCAACTGGTCGCGGCTCGCCCCGAAGCCGAACAGTTTGTTTGCGCCGAGCAGCCCGCCCACCACTGCCGACGCCGAACTGCCCAGCCCGCGTTGCACCGGAATATGAATATCGGCTTCGATGGAAAGCGGCGGCAAATCGCCGAACCCGTACTGCATGGCGAGTTCCTGCGCGGCTTCGAGTATCAGGCTGTCGTTGGTATGCGACGAATCAATCGCCTCCCCGAACCCGGTGACGTGGTGCAAATCGTCGAGCGACGGGCGAAACGTCCACGTGTTGTACAAACTAATAGCCATGCCGAGAGTATCGAAGCCGGGCCCTAAGTTGGCGGAAGAAGCGGGAACGCGCACGGAAACGGACGAAAACTTGGTTTGCATGGTAGGTGGGCGTATTGTATCACGCGCTTACCCATCTGGTATAATAAGCACGGAAAACGAGAGGATCGATATGACATCTATTTCTGTCGAGGAGAGAGTTACTTCGCTTGAAGCACAGTTAGCACGACTGGAATCCGAGTTGCAAGCAAAGCGCGATGGCGTATTGATGAGCCGAACATTTGTCGGGCGAACCAGTCCCGATTTTTTGGATACGATGTTTGGCATTCATGCCAGAAGCCCGCATATTGAGGAAGTGAGCCGACGTATCGAAGCCGAACGTGAAACCGAGGATGCGGAGGCACTGCGTGAACAGACCTTAGGCGAATGATTTTTCTACTCGATACCGATCGTGTAACCTATATTCAGCGTGGCACAACCGAAGGGTTGGCTATTCGGCAACGTCTGCGGGACGTTGCTCCCGATGATTACGGCACGACGGTAGTCACTTATGAAGAGCAATGTCGGGGATGGCTCGACAGCATTCACAGGGCAAAAACACCTTCATCAAGATTAATCGCCTACAAAGACCTGAAAGATAACTTACTTTTCTTTTCACGTATCGCGGTTTGGGAGTATGACTTAGCGGCGGAAGAAACCTTTGCACGGTTGGTCAAAGCAAAGTTGGGCGTCGGCGCAAAGGATCTGCGTATCGCGTCTATCGCACTTGCCAATGACGCGACCGTGCTTACGCACAATACCAGCCACTTCGCCCGTGTTCCCGGACTACGATTCGACGACTGGACATATTGAACATGGTTTACTAAGCGGCAAGGCAAACCGCACTCGCGCCACAACCGTCTTCTTCGCGCTTGCGGAGCCGTGCCGGGAGTATTTTTTCGAGCGAACGGTATTTCGCCACTGTGCGACGGGCAAGCGGAAAGCCCTGCACCGTGAGATGCTCTGCGATTTCGTCGTCGCTTAGGGGTTCGTGCGGGTTTTCTTTCGCAATCAAAGCGACCAACGCTTCGCGCACGGCATGAGCGTTGCCGAAAAACGCATCTAACGGAATCATTTCGCCACCGGGGAGTTGCGCCCACTTATCGGCGACGGCGCGGCTGATCACCGATTCGTCCAGTTCTAAATCCCCGGCTAACATTTGCCGCGTCAAGGGGCGCAAAAACGCACGATTCGCGGTTTCCAGAAAGCCTTGCTGAACGTGCGCGAGCGTGTGCGCTATCAGGCGCAGGGTACGACCACGGCGCGATAAGCCGTTCATAAAGGTTTGCGCCCTATCCACGTGTTCGCGGATGTAGCGGCGTAGCGATTCGTCGGTGTGCGTGTCGCCGCGTTCGGCGAGTTTGCTCCACATCGGCGCAATTGTCAGAGCGTCCTCGAAATCGCGGGTGATTTCCACCGTGAAACCGCCTTCGGTGCGGTGATAAACTATGTCGGGGCGCACGGAGGCATTCCCTTCCGTAGCACCGTTTTTACCGGCAGTTGACGGGCGAAACGTCGCGCCGGGATACGGCGTTAGCGCGTGACGCAGATAACTCAAGGCGGCGCGAACCTCGCCAATATCGGCGCGAAGGCGCGTCGCAATCCTTTCGTCGCGGTGCGCCACTAAATCGTCCCAACAGGAATACACGACGCGCTTGGCGAGGGGATGCGCCTCACCGATTTCGGTTAAATAATCCACTTGCAAACGCAAACACTCGCGCACATCCCGCGCCCCGACTCCGCACGGTTCCATGCCGTGTAACGCTTTTACCGCTTCTTCCACCCGCGACGGACTGATGCAGTATTTTTCCGCGACGTCGGCAAGGCTCACCGTCAGATAGCCGCGTTCGTCCACCCAGTCAATCAGGTAGCGGGTCACATCGCACAGCGTCTCGTCGCCGATTTGCCCGACCTGATCGCGCAGATAATCGCGCAAGGAACGCGACTGCGCGATACGCTCCATAGGGTCTTCGTCCCACGTCTCGGCGGGAAGGGGCTGGTGAATCGAGGGGCTGCGCTCCATGATAGGATCATGATGCGTCGCCGAATCGAGAAGCGGCGACGCTTCCGGGCGATGCGCCGCCACAACGTCGCCACCGGACAAACTGTTCTGCTCCCAAACGATCGCGCTTTCGTTTATTTCGAGAGCCGGGTTGTCCGATAATTCGCGCTCGACCGCCGCTTCGAGTTCCGCCGAAGTCCAAGCAAGGATTTCGCTGGCAAGAATCTGGCGCGGGTCAATGCGTTGCGATTGTTGTTGCCGCGTGTCCAGTGAGTGAGTAAGTCGCATAATCGTAAACCACGTTCAGTCTGTATTGTTGGCACACAATGACGGCGTTTGCAGGTATTTTTACAATTATTTTACGGTGAACCACTGCATCGTGGCACGGTAATTGCATAACCTACTCGAAAACAGCGACGGCTTCTATCTCCACCGCCGCGCCGAGCGGAAGCGCGGCGACCTGAAACGTCGAGCGGGCGGGGCGAATATCTCCCGTGAAATGGCGGGCGTAAATCGCATTCAGCGCGGCGAACTGCGAAAGGTCGGACAAGAACACCGTGGTTTTCACGATATTTTCGAGCGAACCGCCCGCCGCCTCGCACAACGCTTTCAGCCCGGCGATTGCCCCGGTGACTTGCCCGTCAAAATCGTCGAACGGTTTGCCGGTTGCTTTGTCCAGTCCGAGTTGCCCGGAAATATAAAGGGTGCTACCGACCTTGACGGCGGGGGTGTAGGGCGCACCAGCGACCGCGCCACCGGTTGCGGGATAAATAGCAGTTTTGTTTAACATAAAAGGGTTCCTTTCGCTTCGGCGCGGCACTCGTTTGCTGTACAATATCCCGGACGCTTCGCGCAACAGCCATTATACTACAAACCGGCGCGATTGTCGGGGGCGTGCCGAATACGTTTGCGTGCCGGAGAAACCGATTATGATACCTGTTTTCGCTGTGAATAAAATGCCGGGTTTGGAACCCGGTGTTTTCGCACTTCCCCTACTCGTCATTTTTCTGGTGGCGGGGACATTCCTTTTGTTCTTTGCCCGCTTTCCTTCCGCGGTCGCCCCTATCGAGACCGATACCGTCCCGGCAAATGCAAACGACGACAAATCCGATTCGGTGTGGCACTACGACCGCGTCGTTCCCGCGATTATCGCCGTGCTGTTCTACATGACGGCATTGTGGCGACTGAGCGAGCCAAACAAGCAGGTTTTCGACGAGGTGCATCACGTCCGAACCGCAATGGAGTTTGTTGTCGGAACCGACGCGCACGAGTGGACGCATCCGCACGTCTCGAAACTGATTCAAGCGGCAAGCATGAATGCGGCGGGTGTTCGCTTCGATCCGTCCGACAAAACGTGGTCGCCGGACGCGGAGTTCACGCGCCGCGCCTCCCTCGCGTGGCGGCTACCGTCGGTGGTTTTCGGAACGCTTGCCCTGCTCGGACAATACGCACTGGCGCGGGCGATGTTCAAAAATCGCCGTGTGGCGACACTTGCCATGATTTTGCTTGCATTGGACGGCGTTTTCTTCGTCCAGTCGCGTATCGCCATGACCAATATCTTCACGGTCTGCTTTATTGTGTGGGGCGCATGGGCGGCGTGGCGGTGGACGGAGGAGCAAAAGGCGCGGCATTTGTTCGCCACCGACATCTTCCTCGGTCTTGCTATCGGTTCGCGCTGGTCAAGCCTCTACGCCTACGTGCTGATTATTCTCTTTCTTCTCTGGGACGGGGTGGGACGCTGGCAGAGAACGGGCTGGTCGCTGGGGTTTTTCGGGGGACGCGCCGCGCTGTTCATCGGCTTTTTGGTTCTCGCTCCCCTGCTCGTTTATGCGTCCTCCTATATTCCGTTTGTTTTGCAGGGAAGCGGAAGCGCGGAACAAAAACTGCTCGAATGGAATCACAATGGGCATGGTTGGGGGAAAGTGCTGACGCAACAAGGCGATATGTACAACTACCATAGCCAGTTGGTTGCCGATCATCACTACGATTCCCCGGCTTGGTCGTGGCCCCTGATGCTTCGTCCGGTCTGGTATTACTTCAACTCAGTCGGTTCACAAGGTCACGAAACCGTGCGTGGTATCTGGTGCATCGGCAATGCTTTCGTCTGGTGGGCGATTTTGCCGACAATGGCGGTGGCGGCGTGGCAGGCAGTGCGAATGCGCCGAACAAATCTCGGATTTCTCGCGTTGATGGGCTTGGGGCAGTGGTTCTGTTGGCTGGCAAAGGCACGGGGTTTGAACTTCCTCCATTATTTATTTGAAATAATTCCGTTTGTTTGTATCGGTTTGGCATACTTCTTGATAACACTGTGGAATGGGGTTGGAAAAGAAAAGTATGGGACAAACAAGCCTTTTGTGGCATACTATCGCATAGGGGTCGCAGCCTATGCGGGTCTGATGGTAGGATGGTTCATTTTTTATTATCCCCTGCTGTCGGCGTTCCCGATTCCCGGTTGGTATTCGGGGTGGCACTTTTGGCTGAAACTGATTTGGATATAGGGTTCCGCAAGCAAAAATAAAAACTGGTGCTTTTGCGGGCTACACTTTAACGTACTTTGTACCGACTAAACCAATGAGCGAGTAATTGTTATGAACCAACCAAAAACCTACCGACGATTCGCCGCAAGGCGCGGCAACCGCGGCTTCAACTTGATTGAAGTCTTGGTTGCGGTGTTCATTTTGGCGGCAATGGCATTCATGTTCGCCGCAGTGATTCCGACCACGCTTCGCTCGGTGAACACTTCCAAATACTATAACTTGGCCGCGACCATCGCACAGCGCAAGCTCGATCAGTTGGTAGACCCGGCGGTCGGCTATAAAAACCTAACGCCCTCCGGTCTCGGTGGCACGGTGCTAACGAACGCAACAACCGCCGGGGCGTGTGATTGGAACGATCCCGCTCCCTCGATTACCGCCGGAACCGCGCCCAACGGAGTAGCCCCCGCGAAAACCAACTATCGAATGGTTGGCTACTTCACCCGCATTGACGGTTTGAGACAGTACAAAGAAAACGGGACGGATGCTTGCAGAGCATTGTACAGCCAGAACTCGCTTCCCGGCGGCGATGACGTTGTTGGCAAACTCGACATCGAGGGGTGGCAGGGGAAGACCGCTACCGCCACCGACGCCGCACTGCTCAAAGCCACTGTCACCATCTCATGGCGTGTTTCCGGTCGTCCGGTAAGCACCTACACAACCTCGACGCTCATTTCGCGGGTCAGCCCTTAAATCGCTGAATCGCAATAACGGAAAGTATACTATTATCAAGGATAGGGTTATGAACGAAAAAAACGCACTACCAATGAATACCGACA
>JACMIU010000639.1 GCA_014380985.1 Armatimonadota bacterium
GACACACCGACAACGCCGCCGATTGGAACGCCCGCGCCGACGCGCTTGCGGTCGCCATCGAATCGTTTTTCGGCGCGACCGTGGAGGGCTACGAAACCTACCGCTACCATGATGGCAACGAAGTTTTACGTTCGTGGATTTGCTTGCCCTTAGTGTTCGGCTTGGCGCAGGGAACACGCAAAGCGGGAACGTTGGACGCGCTGTTTTCGCCGCATCTGTGGACGCCCGACGGCTTGGCGACACAAGCGGGCGACACGACATTTTGGGATAGGTCTACTTTGTACGGCTTGCGCGGGGCGTTTATCGCCGGGGCAACCGAACCGGCGTACTCGCACCTGCTATCATACTCGCGCCGCCGATTACTCGGCGACCACGTGCCGTACCCGGTGGAAGCGTACCCCGAAAACGCACAGGCGCACCTGTCCGCCGAATCCGCGCTGTATTGCCGCGTGATTCTGGAGGGCTTGCTCGGCATATGCCCGACCGGCTTTAACTCCTTCGCCATGACGCCGCGCCTGCCCGAAGCGTGGAACGAGTACCGGGTGCGCTTCACCGCGTTCGGCAACCGCGACGTATCCTGCCACGTTGTGCGGGAAGGGGGCGCGGTCACGCTCACCGTAACCGCGCCGGACGGCACGGTTCTATATCGCGGTACGGACGCGAATGATGAAACGCACACGGTACGTCTGCCGTAACCGATTCGCGCCGAAGCGCGTTTACTGCATCATGAAACACACGCCGTACACCCTTGCCGCCGAAGTAGCCGAGAAGCCGAAGGAAACGGTTGTTGGCAATAATTCCCGTACTATTGATAGTTTGGTTCATTGAATCCACTAACCCATTGATGACTTTGATAGCGTTTTTGGTATTTTATGTTTTCATGTTTTTGATTTATGTGCTACCGATGACACTGCTTACGAAATGGCTGTGTCGCGTCCGTGTGAAAGACACCGGCATTCACGGAGACACGTTTTGGGGTACGCCGGTGTACATGACGTTCGCGGAAATGGAGACCGTCGAACCGCGTAGCATCCTTGGCTTGCCGCACCTGCGCGTGAAGTCGTTCCGCGAATCCTGCCCGACACTGTGGTTGCCGCTCTTCCTCGCCGACCCGAAGGCGTTCCGCGAACATATCGCCGCGCAAACCGCACCGACAAACCCGCTTCGCCGTTCGCTCGAAAGCGGCAACACCGCGCAAAAACGCGAGCCGTTGCCGCTCTCGCTTGGAAGCCTAACCCCGGCGTCGCCGCGCCGTTAGCCATGCGCCGACCGGCAGAGCAAGCGCGAGAAGCGACAGCGTTCCCGCCTCCGGCACGACCGCCGCGACGCGCCCGACCACGTTCAGTTGCAGACTGCCGACGCTCGTTGCTCCGGGCAGGTTCTGATCGGAGAACAGCAGGGTGTACGTCGCCGCGTAGTCGCCGGGTGCGAGCGCGGAGAACATCGCACCGAACGTTTGCGAACCGCCCGCCGCCGCGTTCGTAAACGACATGAGCGTGGTGCTAAACGCGCCGGTGTTTCCGGTCGCGTTAATCGCGTCTAAGTCCAAGCCCGCCGTGAACCCGTTTGTCGCCAGCAGGTTGGCAAGGGCGAAGTTTTGCGTCAGCGACGCACCCGGCGCGAGGGTTCCGAAATCCAGCGTGAGCGTGTTCGTGTCGGTCAAGGACGAGAACGAAGCGTTCGCGTGGTCGAGAACGTTCACCGAAACGCTTTGGCTGAACATGCCGTTTGCCACCGCCTCACTGGTGCTACTCACGTTCACCATGCCGTTTTTCGCGCCCGCCGTGGTGGTGCTAACGGTCAGCGTTCGGTTAACGCCCGCGCCGAGTGCGGCATCCGTTCCGGTTCCGCCCCCGGTGACTGCGCCTGTGCCGGTCGCGTTAAACGCC
>JACMIU010000640.1 GCA_014380985.1 Armatimonadota bacterium
CGAGGGCGCGGAGCGCCTCAGGGTCGTGCAGGTTCCGGTCGGTGAACTTTCCAAGCGTTTCCCCGGACGCCCAGCGCATGGCAACAATGGGGTACCAGGCGGACCCGACGCGCACGCCCTGCTCGAAGTATTTGAACGGCACGAACATATCGCCAAGTTCGGACACGTGCGACGCGATCAGCCGGTAACGGTCGGTGCGCGGAATCACCTCGTCCTGCGGCGCGGCGGTAAAACAGCGCACCGCCCACTGCGTCCCCCCGGTTTCCACGACGCGAAAGACAACGGCGAACCGCCCCGAATACGCGACCGGAAGCCCGCGCCGGTCGAGCGACACCGCGCCGGTTCGCAGTTCGGGGGGGGCGAGCGACGTTTGCGGGTTTTGCACGGCTTCGCGGTAGCCCACGGCATCGGGCCACTGCACCGCGCCCCCATTACTAAAGGGAGAAACGGTTTCCGCGCCGAGTAGCGGGGGGGGAAGCACGCTGTCACCCTGCGTGTACCACGCGGCGCGGGGCGTTTGAGTAGATGTTGGCGGTTGGAATTGGGTTCGCATAACGAATGGCGCGTTTGGAACGCGGGAATAGGCTTTATTATACGACACGCGGCGCGAAAATGGTTGCACCGGAAAAGCGCGAAAATAAAAAACAACCGGCACGGTGAAGTCGCAGGAAAAGCCACCGGCAACAAAGAAACAAATCCCATTACCGCTTGCCACCGCCGAGATTAAATGGCGTTCCTCATGGGGCGAAGCGTGGCGGACGTTTGAATACCGACCCCGCGACCTGCAAAGCAGGAGCGATACTGCGACCTTTGTAAAGGAAAACAATCATGACATCGAAACCACTTTCGGCTAACCGATTCCTGCTTCTTTCGGCATCCGCATTGGCGTTGCTCGGCGGAGCAACGTTCCCGGCGCACGCGCAAACGCCTACCAGCAACGTGTACGCTTTTACCGACCTGCACGCGCAGGCGGTCGCCGCCAATTCGTCTTTAGGCAACTCGCAAGGCGACGGTATTTCCGGTGATTTCGCGGTCGGGGCGGGGCAAAACCTCAGTTTGGCGGGCGGGGTTCCGTTCCGCGCCGTGCGTTGGAACCTCCTCACGGGAACCGCGACCAATCTGCACTCGCAAATCGCCGCCAGCGGCATTTCCATCGGCGGCACGGTGTCCTCCCGCGCCGTCGCTACATCGAACGGGGCGGCGGTCGGCTACGCCAACCCGCTTGGCTCGTCGCAAGAAACCGCGCTTTTGTGGAACGCCGACAATACTGTGACCAATCTGCAAAGTGTTTTAACCAGTAGCGGCGTTCAGCGCAATGATTCCCGCGCCGTCGCCATCGCCGACGGGTTCTCGGTCGGTTCGGGCACGGTTTCGCTATCGAGCGGCGTCCCGCGCCGCGCCGTGCGCTGGAATCTGACGAACAGCACCGCGGTTAGTTTGCACACGCAAATCGCGGCAAGCGGAATCACACTCGGCTCCGGCGCGGTTTCGGACGCTTTCGGCACGGCGAACGGCAGAAGCGTCGGCTACGGCGGCGATTTAGCGCAAAATCTCGCGCTTCTGTGGAACGCCAACAACACGGTGACGAACCTGCACACGCAGTTAGCCGGTAGCGGCATCACTTTGGACGGCTCGGTCGCATCGGCGATTGCAAACGACACGGCGGTGGGCTATGGGTTCGGCACAAGCGTAACCGGTATGCCCCGACTTCGGGCTTTGCGCTGGAACCTTGCCGATAACACGGCGACGAACCTGCATACGCAGATTACAACCAGTGGTTTGAATCTTGGAACGGGGATTTCCTCGGCGGCGACCGGCACGGCGGGCGGCGTCTCGGTCGGCTATGCCAGCGGAAGCAGTACGCCCGGCAACGTCGCCCTGCTATGGCGAACCGATGATACTGCGCTCAACCTGCAATCGTTCGTGACCAACGGCGGAACCACGTCGCAAGCAAACGCCCTTGACGCCGCGACCGGAATTATCGCCGGAACATCGGGCGATCACGCGGTTTTGTGGACGCCGCTCAACGCCGGGGTCGGTGGCGCGAACGCTCTCGTTGTTCGCTCCGGCGCGACCACCACGATCAACCAGACCTTCACGCAGAACGCGGGCGCAGCCACGATTAACGGTGTGTTGAGCATGGGATCAAACCTGTTCATCCTCGCGGGCGGCACACTCGGCGGCGACGGCACAATAATCGGCGACATCGTGAACACCGGGGGAACTATCGCGCCGGGAAACTCACCGGGAACGCTTAGCGTGGGTAACTTCTCGCAAAGCGGCGGCGTGTACGAAATCGAAATCGCTGGAACCGGCGCGGGTCAGTTCGACGTGCTGAATGTTGCCACTACAGCTAATTTCACCGGTGGCGCGTTTTCGCTGTCTTACCTGTCGGGCTACACACCGACCGTGGGAGATTTCTTCGACGTGGTGACTACCGGAATCGGCTTGGCGGGAACCGAAAATGTCGCGGTTCCCGTCGGATGGACGTTCGCGTTAAGCACGGCAAACTCGTTCAGCGGGCGGCTGTCGTTCGTCGGGGCGGCGGTCGTACCGGAGGCGGGAACGTGGTCGCTACTCGCCATCGGGCTATCTCTTGGCGCGGCGGGTGCGGCACGACGCAGAAAATAAACGTCGCTATCGGCACGGGTAGCAAGGGTTGCTATTCGTGCCGGATTTTTGAAGGCGCGAACGACGCGCCCGGTCTGAACGCTTGAAGGAAACCGTAGCCCGTGAAAAACGCCCTTATTTCGCTCGCCCTGCTCACATCACTCGCCGCGCCGGTGGCGGCGTGTATGCCGATTCCCGGCGGGAACGAACCGGTGAGTATCGCCGCCGAAGAAGCGGTTATCGCCTATGACGCCGCGACGAAAACCGAGCGGTTTATCCGCAAAGCCGACTTCGACCCCGCCGCCAAAGAGTTCGCGTTTTTAGTACCGACGCCGGGGAAGCCTACGCTTTCGCTATCGGACAACGAACTGTTCCGGCG
>JACMIU010000641.1 GCA_014380985.1 Armatimonadota bacterium
GCGGCGCACGACGCACCTTTAGTGCGGCTTGCCGCGACCGGCGACCGTGCCGCGTTCCGCGAACTGTTCGAGCGATACAATCGTCCGATTGCCGGTGTCGTGTCGCGCATGGTGACGTCGCCGGACGATGTGGACGACATTTTGAGCGAAACGTTTTTGCGGGCTTGGAAAGGCTTGCCGAAGTTTCGCGGCGACGCGCAGTTTTCGACGTGGCTGTATCGCATCGCGGTCAACACGGCGATAAAATACCGATCGCGTAGGCGGAATGAAACCGCGCCGCTCGTGTCGCTTCACGCCGACCCCGAAACCGGAATTGGCGGTATCGAATCGCTCGGCGCGGAACGCGACGCCGACCCCTTGCGCGGGGGCGACCCGCTCATGGCGGCGCAGGATCGCGCCCAACGCGAGGTGATACAAAAAGCAGTGCGGGCGTTGCCGGAGAAACAACGTTCCGTGGTGCTTCTGCACTATTTTGAGGATAAGTCGTGCGAGGAAATCAGTGATATTGTCGGCTGCTCGCTCGGAACCGTCTGGTCGCGCTTGCATTACGCTTGCAAACGCTTAAAAGGCGTGTTAACCGGTGCAGAAACGACGAACGAGTAAGAATAAGAGACACACCATGAACACTATGTGGAACGATTGGCTACAAAATCTACCTAAGCCGGGATGCTGGTTCGCCGCGCCGCTACTGACGAAGTACCTGCACGCCGCGCACACCCTGACGCCGGGGGAACGCGCCCGCCTCGACGCGCACCTTTCCGGTTGCGACTCGTGCCGCGCCGAAGCGGACGCGGTTCGCGCCGTGGAAACCCTGCTTCGTAAGCGCGGACGCGCCGCTTTGCCCGCCGTGGTTCCCGCCGCCGATTTGTGGGAGCGCATCGAAGGGCGCATCATCGCCGAGGAGGGAACGCGCCGCCGCACCGCGCCGCTTCGCCCGGCGTTGTTGTTCGCGCCGGTGCTTGCCGCTGTTGCCGTTGTTGTGGTGTTTATGCCGAAACCGGACGCGAACGTTCTCCTTACCGGGGCGAAAGTTGCCGATACGGACGCCCCGTTCGCGGCACGGGAAGCCGGTATTGACTCCGCACGGGTTGCCGACGCTCCGGTTGCCGCAAAAGCACAATCGTCCCGCGTGGCGATGAACCCGCCTCTGCCCCGGCAAACCGTGCCAACGGTTGCCGACGCGCCGCCCAAACTTCGCGCCAAAGACGTGGTGAAACGCACCGCGCCACGTTCCCGCGTTGCCGACTACGTGATTGTTTCCGTGGTTCCCGCGGTGCGGGAAACGCGCCCGGTGACAAAAGTCGCCCGCGCCATCGAACCGGCGAAACGCTTTCCCGTGTTGGTCGCCAGAGCCGCGCCGTCGCCCGCACCGATAACCGTGGTGGACGTGACACCGACGCCAACCGTTGTTGCCGCCGCGCCCACGGTCACTATGCCAACCGTTGCCGCGTCCGTCCCGGCGTTTCCTTTGAAAACCAGAACGATTACCGTGGTCGCTTCCGACACCGGCACCGGTGTCCCCGATCCGGCGTCGCCCGTGACCGATACCCTGATTCGTCAGCGACAAAAACGCGGTTTGTTCGGCGGGTACGGCGCGACTATCGCCGTTTTGCCGACCGGGGGCGATACCGCGCCGTGAAACCGCCAGTAGCCGTAGCCGTGTTTGCGATCCTGCTCATCGTCGTCCCGAACGCCGGGGCGCAGTCGTTGAAACCGGAAGCGCAAAAATCACGAATCTCTGTGCCGGACACCGCCCCGCTTCGGGACGGCGACCGCGCTTTGCGAAGCGGCGACTTCGACGACGCGGCGAAGAGTTACGCCGTCGCCGCCCTTCGTTCGCCAAACGATCCGGTTTTGCGCCTTCTCGCCGGTGTCGCGCTGACCACGACGAACCGCGCCGACACCGCCGCCACGCAGTTCAAAGTCGCTTGTCGACTCACGGATGACGACCTGCTTTGCTCGCTACTGCTTCAGGGCGCACTGGCGCAAGCCGGGAAAACCGGCGAAGCGCAAACCGTGTACGCCGACGCGGTGCGCCGCTACGCCAAACCAACCGGCGGACTCGATAGCGCGGCATCGGTCAAACGACTTCGCGCCGCCCTTGTCGCCGCGCCGGAGTCGCC
>JACMIU010000642.1 GCA_014380985.1 Armatimonadota bacterium
CGTGAGAGGGAGATGTCCTAACCACTAGACGAACGCGCCGGAGGCGAACCGCTTGCAGTCGCGGAGCCATTCATAGTACCATAACGCAGAATCGTCCGCCACCGCCCGTGAAAAATACCGCCATTATCCGAATCGTCTGCCCCGACCGGCGCGGCATCGTCGCCGCCGTCGCCGCCTTTTTGTCGGAGCGGGGCGGGAATATCGTCCACGCCGACCAGCACGAAGACCGCGAAAACGGCTTGTTCTTTATGCGCGTGGAATGGGACTTGACCGGATTCGCGCCCGCCGGAGAAGCCGATTTTCACACCGAATTCGCGCCGGTCGCCGCCGCGTTCGCCATGCGCTACGACCTTGATTTTTCGTACACGAAACTGCGCGTCGCCGTGTTCGTCTCGAAATACGACCATTGCCTCGCCGACCTGCTCTATCGCTACCGCGCCGGAGAAATCCCCTGCGAGATTGTTGCCGTTATCGGCAACCATGCCGATACCGCGCCGCTCGCCGCTTACCACAACGTTCCCTTTATGACTATCCCTGTGCCGAAGGATGACAAGCAGGGCGCGGAAGAAAAACAGATTGCCGCCATTGAGGAGTGCCGCGCCGATCTCGTCGTGCTGGCGCGGTATATGCAGATTCTGTCGCCGGAGTTTGTCGCCCGCTACCCGCGTCGCATCATTAACATCCACCATTCGTTCCTGCCCGCGTTCATCGGCGCGAAACCGTACCACAAGGCGTTTGAGCGCGGCGTAAAACTAATCGGCGCGACCGCACACTATGTCACCGAGGATTTGGACGACGGCCCGATTATCGAGCAAGACGTGCTTCGTGTCTCGCACCGCGACGGTTTGGACGATCTGGTTCAACGCGGGCGCGACGTGGAAAAGTCGGTGCTGTCCCGCGCCGTGCGCTGGCACTGCGAGCACCGGATCTTGACCAACGGCAACAAAACCTACGTTTTCGACTGACCGGGAGGCGACCGACGCCCCCGCCCCTTTTCAGAAAATCCGCGATGCTATATAATGGGACACGGATAGGCACGGGCAATACAGGCAAAACGAAGTTTTTGCCGCAGGCAAATTAGGCGTGGGGAACCCGCGCCGCCGAAGGCGGCGCAAGTATGCGCCTGATTTTGCCGACTGCTTCCCTGATGGCAGGTATATGGCATTCCGTCACCGACGGCGCGGCACGCGCCAGAACCGCCCGTAAACACCACCGTTATGACCAGCACCACCGGAAAGCGAATCGTCTTATTCACTTGGGGGTCGTTCGGCGATTTGCACCCGTATATCGCCCTCGCGCAAGGCTTGAAGGCGCGGGGACACCGCCCGGCTATCGCCACGGTGGCGTTTTACCGCGAAAAAATCGAGGGCATGGGGATCGACTTCTACCCGCTTCGCCCCAATTTGCCTGCGTTCGAGCAGGTTCCGCAACTCGCCAAACGATGGATGCAGCCGCGCAACGGCACGAAAGCCGTGGTACAGGAAACCCTGATGCCCGCGCTTCGCCAGATGTATGAGGACGCCGTGACCGCCGCGCAGGGAGCCGACCTGCTTCTTTCTCACCCGATTACGTATGCCGTGCCGATTGTGGCGGAAAAATACGGGATTCCGTGGCTTTCCACCGTGCTACAGCCGATTGCTTTTGTATCGGTGTTCGATCCGCCGACTCCTGCCGGAACGCCGGGACAAATCGGCTCGCTGATTCACCAACTGCCAACCGGCGCGGTCGCGGGAATCGTGAAAATCGCCAAATTCGACACGCTGCGGTGGGCAAAGGAAGTGCCGCGCCTTCGCGCCGACTTAGGGCTACCGCGTGGCAAGCACCCGATTTTCGAGGGGCAATTTTCGCCGTTCGGCACACTCGCGCTGTTTTCGCCTACGCTCGGTAAACCGCAAGCCGATTGGCCCCCCAACACGACGCAAACCGGCTTTTGCTTTTACGACCGGCTTTCCGATAAAGAAGTCGCGCTGGAACCGGAATTGGAAGCGTTTCTGAACGCGGGCGAGCCGCCGATTGTGTTTACGCTCGGTACGGCGGCAGTTCTAATGGCGGGCGATTTTTACCGACAATCGGCGGACGCGGCGCGGATGCTCCATCGCCGTGCCGTTTTGCTGATTGGCAAAGACCCGCGCAACCGCCCCGACCGACCGCTCCCGGAAGGCGTTGCCGCGTTCGAGTACGCGCCGTATGGCGAACTGATGCGCCGTGCGGCGGTGGTGGTGCATCAGGGGGGCGTCGGCACGACGGGGCAGGCACTCAATGCCGGACGTCCGCAACTGATTGTGCCGTTCGCGCACGACCAACCCGACCATGCCGACCGCGTGTATCGCCTCGGCGTCGGGCGCACCGTGCCGCGTTTGCGCTATCAGGCGCGTCGCGTCGCCGGGGAACTCAAGAAACTGCTCTACGACCCGAAATATGCGGTTCGGGCGGCGGAAGTCGGGCGACAGGTACGAGCGGAGGACGGTATCGAAACTGCGTGTGACCGCATCGAGCAGGTGCTTGCCGAAACAGTGAACGCCCCGCGCCTACCGGCGGGCGGCAACGTCGCCGAACTCATCGGCGACGCGATCACGCCGACGCCGACGAACCGCGAGATGGCGGCGGCGCGGGTGCAAAAGTTGGTGCGCCGGGGACGCGCCCGGCTTCGGCTACTCACGGGCAACTCGTCGGTATATCTGAAGCGGTGGGGTTACACGGCGTCGTTTCTGAAACGCCTCGGCGATTCGCTGGAAGGCAAAAGCGACAAAAAATAGCCCGAATTCACAAGACAAAGTTGCTTATCCGCTTATTTCTTAATCAAAACTTAATATTGTATTGTATTTTTCCTGTAATCTGTCGGGTATTATGTACTTGTACTTCGACCTGCCCACGACGGCGATAGAACTGCAAAAAACGCACCTGTTAGTAAGGAAAATGGATGTTTTTAATCTCACTTCAAAGCGTTGCAAAAAACGC
>JACMIU010000643.1 GCA_014380985.1 Armatimonadota bacterium
GTCGCGGCGGCTCCGCGAGGCGTCGTGTCCGCGTGTGCGGTTGCCTCACCGGTAATCGCGGCTATCACCGCCTCGCGGGCGGTTTCGGATAACCCGGCATCGCGCCTCGCTTCCGGTTGGCTCAGTAGCGTCAGCACCGTTCCCGTACCCGCCGACTGCAGTAAGGCTATCGCCCGCTCCTCGCCCATCCGCAAACGCCCCGCCAGCGCGATTCGTCTCACGCGCCGACGTAGCACGTCCACTCCCAACGCTATCGCGGCCGAAAGCGGGCGCGGGTGCGGGTCGCCGCTGAGAATGGAGAAAAGCCCCGGATGCGCGAGACCAAACGCGACATGAGAATCCCAACCGTCGCGCAAATCCTGCAGGGGGTCGGGGGTCGGTTCGCGCCCGTGTTTTTCCGCCATGTAGGCGGCAAGCCCCTGCTCGGCAACCGCGTCCAAAAGACCGCGCTTATCGCCGAACAACCGGTAAATCGTGGGGGCTTGCACTCCGGCGGCGGCGGCAACCGTTCGCGTGGTCGCGGCATCACGCCCGCCTTCGGCGATTAGGGCGGCGGCGGCAGAGACGATGCGGGTACGAACGTCGCTTTCCGGCGCGTCTTCGGGAGGAGGCGGTTCCATGAAAATAAAAATCCTTCCACCGATAACATTTTCTTGTTATCGGTGATAATCAGTGATAGCATCTTTATAGTATCACCGATAACGCCGTACAACGGCGTCCTTCAAGGAGGCGTTTATGTTTATAATCACCGGAGCCACCGGGCAACTCGGTCGCGGTATTGTCGAGGAACTGCTGGCTCTTATTCCCGCCGATCAAGTAGGCGTCAGCGTCCGCAACCCCGAAAAGGCGTCGGATTTCGCGGCACGGGGCGTTCGCGTTCGTCAGGGCGATTTTGGCGACGCGCAAAGCCTGTTACACGCCTTTGAGGGCGCGACGCAACTGCTGTTGGTGTCGTCGAACGCGGCGGCGACCGGGGGTGATCCGCTCGTCCAACACCGCACGGCGATTGACGCGGCGCGTACTGCAGGGGTGAAGCGCATCGTTTACACCAGCCAGATAGCCGCAAGCGATTCGTCGGCGTTCTCACCGGCGCGTGATCACGCCGCGACCGAAACCATGCTACGCGAGTCGGGCGTGGCGTGGACGGCACTGCGTCACGGTTTTTACGCGGCAAGCGGCGTTATGTTCATGGGCGACGCGCTGAAGTCGGGCGTGATTGCCGCGCCCGCCGATGGTAAGGTCAACTGGACGACACACGCCGACCTCGCCGAAGCCGACGCCCTTATTTTGGCGAGCGACGGGATGTTCGACGGCGCGACGCCGCCACTCGCCAGTTCGCAACCGCTTAATCTTGCCGACCTTGCCACCATCGCGTCGGACTTAGGCAATCCGGTTCGCCGCGAAACCATATCTGACGACGAATTGCGCTCGAAGATGATGACGCGGGGAATGCCCGGCGGCGTTCTCGACATCGCGGCGGGATTCTACTTCGCCGCCCGGACAGGCGAGTTCGAGACGGCGGATACCACGCTCGAAACGCTGCTACGTCGCGCCCCCACCACGATGCAAAGCGTTATCGCGGCAAAAGTATCCGGCGCAAGTTAGCGGTAAGACCCATCTGCTTTGATTCGCCCCTTGATTTTTTCAGGGATTCTACCGGGGACTTTAGTCCCCGGTTACGCATCTTCAGAAACAAAGATTTTGAACGGTTTTGTCAAATACCGTTTGCCATCAACTTTTGATAATCGGCAATCTCGGCCTTTTGTGCGGCGATAATCTTGCGAGCGAGATCCTTGACTTCGGTGCGCTCCGCATTTTTCAATGCCAGTTCGCTCATATCAATCGCGCCCTGATGATGCGGAATCATCATCGCGTAAAATACCGCGTCGCTCGAAACCTTCATTGCCATCATGTCTTTCATGTCGGCGTTAACGAGGGCTTGCTCCGCCGCATCGGGAGCGGTCTTGTACCACTCCTTCAGCCAATTCGTCATTTGCGCGATCTCTTTCCTTTGCGAATCCATCACGTTTTGCGCTTCGCGTTTCGTTTCCGGCTTTGTCGCCGTTCCCCGCGCCTCTTCCCCCATTCGCACCGCCGCTTCATGGTGCGCGATCATTTGCGACAAAAACGCACGGTCGAAGGCTTCCCCGGTTTTGCCGCGCAAAGACTTCAAGCCGCTCGTTCCCATCGCGTGGTTCATCGCACTGTCGGACGCGGGCGCACCGTGTCCCATCGCGGCATGATCCATGCCCGCGCTCGCACTCGCCGATGGCTCGGTCGCGGGTGAAACGGAAGTCGCCGTCTCCCTTGCCGGTTGGGTACAACCGGCAAGGGAGACGGTTGAAAAGATCACTACTAAAAACGCTGTTTTCATACCGATACTATAGTCCTTTCACATCCTGACAGCAGTTTGGCAAACTTTTTCCTTTCTCAACGACCACGGGAGAAACACAGCACAGTGGCTTTGTTCCCGCTTCGTGCTTACCCATCGGACAATTCACGGAAGAAGCGAGGACTACTTACTTACCGACTTGCACCAGATAATCTTTACATACCGCGCTGTGTGTCGCCGGTCGGGTGTTCATGTCACCCGTGCTACGGCGTAGCGTTGAAGCCATCACGGTGCGCTTGCCAATTGTCACCGGGTAATCGTTGCCGTCCGCCTTCGAGATTGTCACCATCTGCCTTCGCATTTCCGGGTGCATTTTATCTACCTGTGACTTCCACATGGTGTGCTTGCCAATCAGCACCAAATAATCTTTACCGACCACAGCGGGTCGAGGCGATGCCGTGGTTTGGACACCGGCGTTCGTCGCGCCAGTCTGCGCGATAGCGGCACCGGTTCCGACGAACCCTACCGCTTGGCATAGACCAAGCCGCCCAGAGACTACCTACATTCCCTGCGACATAGCATGGCACGAGGCTTCGCACTTGCGACAGGCTTCGGCGCAAAGGCGGCAGTGGTCGTGGTCGGGGAACTTTTCGCATTCGGTGGCGCAGATGGCGCAAGCGTCGGCGCAAACGCCGCACATCTTGGCATGAAGCGGCGACTCGTAACTCATTAAAGTCACGCACGCCGGGCAGGTCGTCGCACAATCAAGGCACGCTTTAAGGCAAGCTTCCATTCCCGCCTCGCCGATACAGTGGGCGATGCACATTTCGCACTTGGCGAAACAATCCAAGCAGTTGGCGATGCAGGCTTGCATCTCCGGAGACGAATGATGTGACATAATATCAATTCCTTTCGCGGGCAAAATGATTGCCCACTACTCCGTGTACTCCGTAGCGCGGGAGTTTGCGACAGGTATACGAAACGCCACCCGATAGCGGTGCATCTTCTACCGACAGTCGAATACCCATTCGCGTCGGAAAACAAACTCTACATGTATTTTATTCGCATAAGGAATGTCCAACGGGTTCATATCTTCTACCGGTGATAGAATATCGCAAACGTGACGTGTGATCACGCCGCGAAACCAATCAGGAGCCAAACCATGACCTATTTTTCCCGCCAAATTTTTCTGTCCACACTGTGTGGCGGAGCCTCTTTGCTCGCTGCGTCACCGGTGGTCGCACGGCAAGAGTCGCCGCTCGTGTGTCCCGTAATGAAAAGCCCGGTCGCCCTCCCGGACGCGGCGGCAAAAACCCGCGATTTGCAAGGGGTTCGCTATGCTTTTTGTTGCCCGATGTGCGAGAAGTCGTTCGATAAACAACCGGCGAAGTTTACCGGCGTACCGAAGGACAAAACAAAAGCAGTTGGCGTGTTCCTTTTCGATCCGGTGACAACAAAGCGGCTCGATGCCAAAGCGGCGGTGGCAACCTCGGTGTACGAAGGTGTTCTGTACCCGTTCGCGTCGGCTATAAACAAAACCACGTTCGACAAGTCGCCGAAACAGTACGCCACGCGCCCGGCGAAAGAACTCTTGTTTTGTCCCGTGAGCGACGAGGTGGTGAAGGACTACGCCTCGGCAAGCGATTATAGCGACTACAACGGCGAGCGCATCTATATGTGTTGCCCCGGTTGCAAAGAGCCATTTGACAAGGAGCCGACGAAGTACAAAGCGAAGATGGACGCTTTCCGGGCAAAGTTGGCGAAGACCACGACCGGCGTCAAGTAGGAAGTCATTCAGCGCAAACAACAGAATGGATGTTTTACAGTCAGTAGAACTTCGTCTACGGTTTGTGCGTATAGAAAACAATGAACCTGATACGCCGCATCAAGCCGGAGAAGACCGGTGTCCGCGCCCCACTCGGCGAACTCGAATTATCCGTCATGCGCCACGTCTGGGCGTGTGGTGACGCGGGTTGTCTCGCCCAAGAGGTGCTAAAATCGCTCGAAGCGGAACGCCCCCTTGCCCTGACAACCGTGCTGACAACGCTTGACCGCCTTCACGACAAGGGCATTCTCGTGCGGGAGAAAGACGGCAAGGCGTATCGTTACCGCGCCGCCGTGTCGGAAACCGCGTTGCAGGAACGGATCGTCGCCGGTGTTTTAGGCGATCTTTTAACGCAATTTCCTCAAGCGGTCGCCGCGTATTTTGCCGAGCCGACTGCGGAAGGCGACGGCGCGGAAGAAAAAGAAATGCTCGATGCGTTCGCCAAACGTATCGCCGACATTCGCCGCCGCAACGCGGAGGGA
>JACMIU010000644.1 GCA_014380985.1 Armatimonadota bacterium
AGCGGGGTTAGGACGCCGCCTTCGGTCAGCAGGTAGGCGGGCGATTTGAACGGTCGGCGGATTTTGCCGCGCAGGGCGACGGGTTTGGTGTCGTCAGCACCGAGGAGTACCGGAGTGACTGATAGCCCGGCGTCGGTGGTGTTGACCTGCACCGTGGGCGCGAGTTCGCCGGTTCGGCAGACGCGCAGGGGTTGGCGGAGCGGGGTGCTTTCCGTGCCGGAATAAACGAAGCCGGAGCCGGGCAGGAGCGCGAGGACCTGTTCGTACAATCCCGCCGGAACCGAGCCGTAGTAGTAGCCGTAGCCGCCGAACGAGGCGACCGCCGCTAACAGGCTTGCCGCCTGTCTTTCTTCGGGGGTGGCGAACGGGAACCGGGAATCGTCCATCGTGCGAACCCCGGCGGCGTCGCGGGCGATTTTCTGAACACGGACGAACTTCGCCACGGCGTCGCCGCTTTCCACCAGTTCGCCATTATCGCCGAAAAACGTTTCGGGGAACAGTTTCGCCGGAAGGGAGTACGGGTAGATTCCCCATCGGTCGGTGGCGCGTTCCTGCACGGAGAAGAACAGCAGATGCCGCTGGCTGGGCGGGCGGCGTGTCGGGGGGGCGGGCGCGGTCAGATCGCCGAACACTTTTTCAAGGTCGGATTGCCACGCGGCGGGTTTCATGGGATACGCTCCTGCGAACGCCCCCGGCACGATTCCCGCCGCGCCGTGTTCCTTTTCGCGTAGCAGTTCGGCGTAGTATTGTACCGACGCGAGGATGTGCGAGCAGTAATCGCCGTTCCGGAACGTCTCACACTCACACTTGAACTGCACTTTACCGGAATCGGCGAGTTGTAGGGAAACATTGAAGACGTTGGTGGAGGCGCGAACCATGAGGTGGGCGACTTTGGCGGACGATGCCATCAGTTTAACGCGGTCGGCTTTTTGGAACGATTCGGCGGCACGGACGACGCTGAGGTCGGCATCGCGGTCGAGGCGAAGGCGGGAAAGCAGGTCGTAGGAAAGTCGGGCGGTTTCGGACATAAGCAAGAATAGATTATACCCGAATTAGGCGGCTTGCGGGGCTTCTACCAATTCGTTTTAACGTCCGGGCAGATAGGGCAACCGCGAAAGATAAAGCACATCTTGTGCCAAACCGGGGTACGATTACCGGGTTGTTAAAAGAATCACACCCGGTGGCGGGGAATCGTGACGCGGTGTATCCTATCGTTACGTCGGGTTGCTTACTAAGGCGAACCGGGCGACACCAACCGGAGGATAGTCTTATGTCTCGTGTTTTGGGCGGTCTTGTTGCCGCCGTTTGTTCGGTCTCTTTTTTCTGTGCGGCGTCCGCGAACGCGCAGTCGCTCGCGCCAGAGTTTCTCGCGGCGTACTCCTTGGATGTGCTGGGTTCGCCGGAGGGCGTCGCCGGGAATTACGGCGGGCTGGTCATTAAGTCCGGCGATGACAACACATTGCTTCTCGGCGGCGCGGCGAACGGGGCGGGCGGCACGATTGAGCAGGTGTCGCTGACGCGCACACTCTTGAACGGCAGGAACCGCATCACCGGGTTTACCGGCACGGCACCGACTCTTTCCACCGCGCCCGATATTGACGGTGGCTTGCTCTACGCGCCGAACGGCACGATATTGTACACGGGCTACAACGAAAATTATATCGGGCAGATTAAGCCGGGTAGCACCGCACCGGATAAAATCTCCACGCTGGTCGGCAGTGTGCAAGGGTCGGTCGGGGCGATGCAACTGATTCCGTCCGGCTTTGGCGCGAACAGTGGCAAGCTCCTGCTCGGCTCCTACATTAGCAGTCTTTATTACACTGCCGATCTGGTTGAAGATGGACTCGGTACATACAATATAACCAATATCTCTGCGTCGCTCTTGAGCTTGCCGGGAACGGGTCCCGAAGGGATTATCTACGTGCCAGTCGGTTCGCCCGGTTTCACAAACCCTTCGGTGTTGATTAGCGAATATGATTCTGGACGGGTTTCCGCGTATGACGTGGATGCAAACGGTATCCCGATTGCCGCGACTCGCCGCGACTTCGTGACCGGGTTATCCGGGGCGGAGGGCGCGACGATTGACGCCCTGACCGGCGACCTGCTTTTCTCGACGTTCGGTAGCGGCAACGATGTGGTGGCGGTGCGCGGGTTTGCTACCGTGACAACGGTTGTGCCGGAAGCGGGTAGCGGCGTTTTGGCGGTGTTGCCCCTTCTTATCGGTGCGGCGGCAATCGTGGTGCGTCGCCGCAAGTAGTTCGTCGGATGGCGTTTCACGTGAAACGGAAGCATCCCACTTCCCGCACGAACGCTCGCGTTTTTCGGTAGCACCGTTGCCGCCGAAAACGCGGGCGTTTTTTCTTTGGGAACCTTTGCCGCGCACGAACGTATAATAAAAACAGAGGCAAACGAAAAAAGCATCGCCTTTTTTCATTCGTTGTGCCAAACGCGCACGAAACGTGGTAGAATACAACCGCGAACCGTGTGCCACGCCTTTGTGACGGTCGCTTTCGCTCGTGTTCGTCGCGCCTACCGGCTTGCGCTGAACCCGCCCCGCTGGAATCACGCCAACCGGGACACTCGTTTTTCCAATCATTATTTTGCCCGGCGCGTTAGGCGACAACCGATGTTGCCCATCGCACCGTAGCACTCATGACGCAGCCGGTTACGCCAGATGGCGTAACACGTTACGCCAGCAATGTCGGTTTTCGTCGCCTCGTTTCACTGAAACAAAATCCACGCGACGTGCCGCAAGCCACGGGAAAGTTTTCCCATCACCCTTAAGGATAGTTTGCATGGAACCCATAGAAAATACCGCCGGAGATGCCTCCACCAACCCCGCGACTGACGCCGCACCCGCCCCCCGCCGTCGGCGCACCGCCACTCCCCCCGCGCCAGAAAGCACACCTGCTTCCGAATCGGTTGCCGCTGTTAGCGATACTACTACCGGGGATGCGACGACCGTTGCCGAAGC
>JACMIU010000645.1 GCA_014380985.1 Armatimonadota bacterium
ACCGTTCGTGAGAAGTGCCGCCAGCCGGTCGAAGCGGAAGAACGCGCCGGGTTCCCAATCGTGCCGCGTTTCGTCGGTCGAGGTTCGCACGATCCATGTCGCGTAAGCCTCTGCTGTGATCGTGCCGCGTGTGCCGATAAAACGGTACTCACCATAGCCTGCGCCGGGTTCCGAGCACCACGAATCGGCGATGTAGCACGTCACTTGGCGACGTTCTGTGTCGCCGGGCGTGAGCGTCAGAATCGCCGCGCCGTAGTCCTCGACAGGCAACGTTTCGTGGACACGGTTGGCTATGGTCGCGCCCACGGTTTGCGTGATTTCGCCGCCAAGAGCGAACCGGGCAAGGTCAATGGCGTAGATCGCATGATCAATCCACGCGCCACCGGGAACCTGTTCGGGATCGAGCCACCACGAATCGCCGCCGCTTTTCTTGCCGCGCCACGGGGCGGGGAGTGAACCATGCCCGACCTGATGAAAGGCGATGATGTCGCCGACCGCGCCGGATTCTATAATCTCGCGCAGAGTTTCGGCGCGGGGGTGTAACCGTTGCATCCCCTCGAACGAGCCGAAAAATCTGCCCGACTCTGCGGCGATCCTTAGCACCTCCTGCGCCTCTGCTACCGTGCGGGCGAACGGCTTCACCGAAACGACGTGCTTACCCACAAATAAGGCGCGTTTAGAAAGTTCGACGGCGTCGCCGGTGCGGGCGCAAACGCAAACGAGTTCCACACCCGGCGCGGCTAACGCTTCGCCCGCACTATCGGTTACGAGAACGCCGGGGTACTTCGCCGCGATTTCGGCGCGTCGTCCCTTGTGCGCTTCATATACCGATATAAGCGGCGTGTCGGGCGACGCGGCGCAAATATCCAGCACACCGAACGCCGTGTACCAGTGATCGAGTCCCAAAACCGCGACGCCGAACGCCATTTAGTCCGCGCCCCCCGCGTCCAAAACGCCGTCGTCCGCGCCCATCGGCAGAAACTTCGTTTCGCCGGAACCGCCCGCTTCTTCGTCCATCGCCTCCTCCATCATTTCCTCGAAGTCATCATCACCGCCGTCGCCCATGCTTCCCGCCATCTCCTTAACAAGCCGCTTAATCGCCTTCGGGTCGTCGGGGTTGATCGTGTCCGCAAGGTCGGTCAAATCGTCTAAGGCGTCGTCTTCGGAACGCAACCGCCGAAACCGGGAAACGAGTTTGGTCAGTTCGCCGCCGCCGCACCGCGGACAAACCGGGGGCGTGGCGTGCATCGAAACGCCAACCAGCGCGGAGAACTTCGGTAGTTTACACGTGCCGCAAGAGTATTCAAAAATAGGCATTCGGTTACTCGTTCACTATGTGAAAATCGGGATTGGTCGGGTCAACGTAAGCCGCTTGAAGCGTCAGCACCCGGCAACCGTTCACGGACGAATGCGGTCCGTTGACAACGTTTGCCGCATGAGTGAAAAACGCGCCCCCTCCGTGCGAAATCCCGTCTTCGACGAAATCGCCGTCGAGAACGTAGTGTGCTTCGGCTCCTTCTTTGTGGAAGTGTGCTGGGATAGTTGCCCCCGCCTTTATGTGAATGATCGTAGTTACCAGTCCTTTACTCGCATCTAAATTGAGCAGTTGCGCGAAAACGCCGTTGGGGGTTGCGCCGGGTATCGGAAACGGAAGAGTGGGGGCGGTTTCAGATTCGATGATAATTTTATTGTCACGGTTCACATCCATTATGCTTGCCTCTTTCCTCGTAAGAGTATTGCGATTCCATTGTAGCATATTTTTGAGACGGAGTAATAAGCTCGCACATTCTCCGGTTTGCCCGCCGCGTAACCGGGTAAACCAAAGCGTTATTATCACCGTTTAGAAAGTTAGTCTTCATGAATCCAGAGTCAATCAATCGCCGTCAACTATTCGTTGCCGCCGGAACGCTTGCTGCTACTTCCGCACTTTCCGCGAACGCCCAGACGCCCGCGCCCACACAACCCCGCGCCGCGCCAAAGCCCGATGAGGGCAAACCGCTTGCCCCGAAAGATCGCGTCGGCATTGCCATCGTCGGAATCGGGGCGTATGCGAGCCAACAGATTATCCCGTCGTTCGCCGAAACCAAGTATTGCCGATTAGCCGGGTTTGTCACCGGCGACGCGGCGAAGGGGCGCGATTTCGCCAACCGCTTCGGCGTAGCGGAAGCCAACGTTTTCGGCTACGACCAGATGGCAGAGCTTGCTAACCGTCCCGATATTGACGCCGTGTATATCATCACGCCGAACGGCTTGCACCGCGAGCATACCGAGGCGGCGGCGAAAGCCGGAAAACACGTGCTGTGCGAAAAGCCGATAGCGACAAGCCCCCAAGATGCCGAGGCGATGATCAAAGCCTGCGCCGATGCCAAACGGTTGCTGATGATGGGCTACCGGTGTCAGTACGAGCCATACAATTTGCGGGCGATTGAAATCTGCCGGAGCGGGCGATTGGGGCGTCTCGTTTCGATGACTTCCGAGCATAGCCGCACCGCCGACCCGTCCGACCCGCGTGACACGTGGCGATTGAATAAAAAATTAGCCGGGGGCGGTTCGCTCCCCGACATCGGCATCTACTCGCTGAACGCCATGCGCTATTTGACGGGGGAGGAGCCGACCGAAATACAAGCGAGCATTTCCTCCCCGCCCGGCGACCCGCGTTTCAAAGAGGTCGAAGCCACGGTGCATTTCACGCTCCGGTTCCCATCCGGCGTTCTGGCAAATTGCCAATCATCGTATGACACCGCCGATGTCAAGCGCGGGCAGGTGTTCGGCACGGACGCGATTCTAACGCTCGACCCACTCTCGGACTACTACCGACACAACCTGTCCGTATCGAGCAAGCCGAAGGGAAGCGAAACGCCGGTAGAGGAGAAAATCCTGATACCGGAAAAGAACCAGTTCGCGCTTCAGTTAGACCATTTCGCGCAGTGCGTTCGCACCGGTCAAACGCCGCGCTCACCGGGCGAAGAGGGCTTGCGCGACGTGCGCTATATCGAGGGGATTTACCGGGCGGCGCGGGAAGGAAAGCCGGTCAAGGTGAACGGCTAAAGCGCAAAACGGGCGGGAAACGATACGTTTCCCACCCGCGTAATTTTCGTTCCGGTTATACGTGGCAACTCGCCAAACCGCGTTTCTCCAGATACCGCTGGTGATATTCCTCGCCCTTGTAAAAAGTTTGCGCCGGTTCTACCACCGTGACAATCGGCTTCGCAAACCGTTTCGCGGCGGTCAGTTCGGCGATTTTCGCCTTTGCTTTGGTTTCCTGCTCCGCACCATACGTGAAGATTGCCGAGCGGTACTGTGTGCCGTGATCGGGACCTTGATAGTTCAACTGCGTCGGGTTATGGTTCTCGAAAAATACGTCCAATAGTTGACTGTACGTCACTTTTTCGGGATCGTATTCGACATAAACGACTTCAGCGTGATTGGTATCGCCGTTGCAGACTTCGCGGTAGGTCGGGTTTTGCGTATGCCCGCCGGAATAACCGACTAACGCCTCGGTCACACCCGGCACGTTGCGAAAAGTAATCTCAACGCCCCAAAAACAGCCCGCACCGAACATAGCGGTTTGTGTACTCATAAATTGGTTTCTCCTCCTCTTAATACAAATCAGGCAGGAAATCGGTTCCCATCCGGTGAAAAGTACTCCGATATGTCCACTCGAAACCATTTTGGCACCGACGGCGTTCGCGGCGTGGCGAACACCGAACTTTCCCCCGAACTCGCTATGGCTCTCGGCGCGGCGGCGGCGCACGTGCTACGCGAAAACAACACAAACGCCCGCGAAATCGTGGTCGGGCGCGACCCGCGTTTGTCCGGCGACTTGCTGGAAGCGGCACTGATTGCCGGTATCTGCTCGCAGGGTGTGAACGTGCTTTCGGTCGGCGTGTTGCCGACTCCCGGCGTGGCGTTCGTGACGCAAGCGCGGGGCGCGGCAGCGGGGGTGGTAATCTCGGCGTCGCACAACCCGATGGCGGACAACGGCATCAAGTTTTTCGGAGGCAACGGCAAAAAGTTAGCCGACACTACCGAGGCGCGAATCGAGGCACTGCTCGGCGAGTGGCACGAATGGACGCGACCGACAGGCGCAGATGTCGGCGCGGTGACGCGGTCGGCAAAGCCCGTCGCCGATTACGTTGCACACCTGCAAAGCACCTGCCCGGTGCGTCTGGACGGCATGAAACTGGTGATAGACGGCGCGAACGGCGCAGCGTCTTTTTTAGCGGCGCAGGTATTCGGCGGACTCGGCGCGAGCGTGGAAACGATTTTCTGCGACCCCGACGGCTCGAACATCAACGATAACTGTGGTTCGCTTCATCCCGAAGCCATGCTCGCCCGCGTCAGGGAAACCGGTGCGGATGTCGGGCTTGCCCTCGATGGCGACGCCGACCGCGTGATTTTGTGCGACGACACCGGCGCGATTTTCGATGGCGACCGGGTTTTGTGCCTCCTCGGAACGTTCCTCCACGAACGCGGCGAACTTGCCAATAATGTCGTCATTGGCACAATCATGTCCAACATGGGATTGGGAATCGCGCTTGAAAAGTGTGGGGTTCGGTTTGTCGCCGCGCCGGTCGGCGACCGTTACGTCGCCGAAGCAATGGAAAAAGAAGGCGCGATTTTGGGCGGCGAGAAGTCGGGGCATTTCCTGATGCCGCGCCTGTCGCCGACCGGGGACGGAATGCTTTCCGCTTTGCAGGTCTTGGCGGCGTGCGCGGTATCGGGGCGCACACTTTCCGATTGGGCGGGCGACATGACCGAGTACCCGCAAAAACTGGTCAGCATCCCGGTTCGCACCAAGAACGGTTGGGCAGATGTTCCCGAAATCGCGGCGGCAATCGCGGCAGGCGAATCGAAACTCGCTGGTGTCGGACGACTAAACGTGCGCCCGTCGGGAACGGAAAAGCGCATCCGAGTCATGGCGGAAGGACCCGATGCCGTGGTTGTGGATTCAGTGGTAGAATCGGTATCGGATGCCATCAGGCAGACACTCGGAGAATGAGTGCCATCCCGCGTCAAAATCAAGGCGTAGGGCGGAAAGAGGAACGGAAAATGCAAGCAATTAGTAATCGTTTGATGGTCGGCGGTTTCTTCTGTGCGGCTCTGGCGGGGCTTGTCGCGGGTGTCGCCCTTGCCCGCGCCCCCATAATGCTCGTTATCAACGGCGGAACACCGGTTTCAACAAGCACAACAAGCATAAAAGGGGTGACTTATGTGCCGGTGAAAGATGTCGCTAAAGCCTTAAATATGACGGCGGTAGTCAGCAACGGCAAGATTAACATTTCTCCGGCGGGCGGCGCGAATCAGTCCGCGAACAAAAACGTTGGCAAAATCGGTGAGGAAATCTTCACCGGTAAATATCGCTTCATGGTGAACAGTGTCCAAGAAGCGCAAACCTACGACATGAAGTATGCCAACTCCCGCATTTTCACCAAAAATATCAAAGCCGGGGAAGGTGAAAAACTAATCATCGTAGACTGCCGCTTGAAAAACGGGACCGCGAAGCAAGACGAGTTTGTAGTTTCCGGCACGGGTGATTATGCCGGTATCACCTCGCTCGCCGATACCGATGAAGGCTCGCACACCACGGATATTATGGACGTTTCGCCCGACGAGGGCGCACCCTACGGCGCGAAATTGTTACCCGGCGCGGCACTGCGCTTCGCTATGGTCTTCAAGGTCAACAAAAGCATTCAGCCAAAAGATTTGGTGTTCAGCATTGTGCGCTACGACGACCGTAGCGACGCCGACACGAAGCGTACTGATGTGCGGATTCATCTCACGCCGTAGTCCCGCGTGAGTCTTTGTCTATGAAAAAAGTATCGCGTACAACATTTATTACCGTGCTCGCGGGAACCCTCGCGGTCGGTGTCGGAATCGGTGTGGCGGTCGCGCAGGGAAGCGCGAAACTGACCGTGATGCGAAACACCGTGCCGACCGACGCCCGCAAAATCGGCGGCAAGGTGTATGTACCTATCGCCGATGTCGCCAAAGCGATGGGCTGGAAACTCACCGTTTCCGGCAATCGGATCAGTTTGCAACCGCCCGCACTCGCGGCGACCGGGGGAAACACGTCGCTAAACGAGGCGCGTTCCGGCGCGGTCGGTGAGGAAATTCGCA
>JACMIU010000646.1 GCA_014380985.1 Armatimonadota bacterium
CCAGAAGCGTCAGCATATTGGTATCGAAAAGAAACACGCTCTACTTACCCTCCCACTCTCGCAAAGCGCGGTTCTCCTGCTCTTCGATTCGCGCCCTTGCCTCGGCGAGTTGCTCGTTCAAGCGGTCGAAGTAGCCGGGGTCATTGTCGTGTCGGTCAAAAAGAGCGAGTAATTGGGCGAAACGCTCCGGGGTCATGCCGTTATCCGGCGGGGGTGTGGCGGTTTTCGGCAATCGCGGGTGAGTGCTTTCAGTCGTCAGGTTCGTTCCTCCGTTTTAGATTATACCCCGTCACGGCGACCGTGGTTCGGCGCGGCGTCCTACAATCGCGGAATGAGTGACCGATAGAACGCTTCGGGCGTCACGCCGTCCGGCAAGCCCGAAACCCCGCCATCCCCGACCTCGACGATAATCCATTCGCCGGTGTCGGTGTGGGCGATGTCCATACATACGAACGCGCTGGCGAAGCGGGCGGCGATTTTGCCCCACGTGGCGGTGTCGCCGGGGAACGCGGGCGGGTGCGCGATGCAAACGCCGCGCCAGAAGAATAGTCGGTACTCCTCGTGAATCGGTTGCCCCCAATCGGTCGTACCGATTTGCCGGAGCGGAGCGAACCGGCGCAATACGTAGCCGCCCGCGAAATCGCCCCCGCGATAGGCGACAAGTGCGGACAACACCGCGCCGAAATGCTCCCGGTCACTTCCCTCCGGCAAAAAGCAAGCCGTGTTCCACCGGTGTTTCGCCGATTTCACGTAATCTTTCACCACGGTGGCGGGGCGACTCCATGCCTCGTACAGTTGCCACGCGGCGTCAATATCCGCGCCTTGCGTCCAAACCGATTCGGGTGTCAAACCGGCAAGGTGCGCGTAAGCGTTCGGTAGGTAGTGCGCCTCAGCGTAGGCATCGGGAGACACGACCATTTGGTAGCCGCGCCGTTCGCGCAAGACGTCAAAAAGCGCGGCGTACTCGGCGGGCATGAGCATCCATCCCCGGTGCAGAATTGGCGTGTTCGCGGTCGGCGCGTCACCGGTCGCGGCGACGGCGGACGCGGCGTTTCCTTCGCGCAAGCGTTCCAGCGAAAACAATACCACGGCGAAACCGGCGTTCTGCGCGGCGGTGGCTTCCGCCTCAAAATCGGCGTCGGGCGCATGGCGGTCGGAAAGGTCGGACGGGAAAAGCAGGTGCATACCATAGTGTACGACGGAAGGATTCCGCCCGCCAAAGCGCGAATGGTGAAGCAAGGAGTTTCGCCGATGTTGTACCGCCCGCTTTTCGTCGCCGCGCTTGCGTTGTTCGCCACCGGATGCACTCCGAAATTGGCAGGGCGTTTCCTGCCGGATGCCAGCCCGACGCCGCTCCTCCTCCCCCGCGCCACGCCCGCGCCCCCCACGACCGAGGTCAAAGCCGCCCCGGTCGGCGTTCTTGTCGCGTTCCCCGTCGCGGGCAAAGCCGCGCAGGATTTCGCGTCCGGCATTGGCGTCTACCTCACCGGTGCGGTTGCCGGTGCGCCGGAGTTCGGACAGTCGCCGCTTCGCGCCACCGTGGGCGAAGTGGCGGGCGAGCAATCCGAACCATCGCTCTGCCTGTCGCCGATTGCCGCCCGGCAGTTCGCCCGGCGGTGCGGAGCGACACACTACGGCGCGGGAACCTACTCCGAAAACGAAACCGGCGTGACGCTGACGTACAAAATACGCGCCACAGGGTCGGACGATGTTGCGGCGAGCGAAAGCATCACCGCGCCGAGCCGCGAGGCGTTGATGCAGACACTGCCGGGGTTCGCGCAGAATCTTCGTGCCGCGCTGGGTGCGCCGCAGTCCGTGGTTTCGGTCACTCCGCTGGACGATATTTCGCCCGACGTTTTAGCGAAAGCCGGAGCGTGTGCGAGCGCGGTTCGCTTCACGGCGGCGCAAGAAGCGTTCCTGCTGGACACCGGCAAGCGCGTTCCGCTGGTCGCCGAACTTGCCCTGTACCTTTTCCACGATGATACCGACCCTGCCGAATCCGCGCCCTACACCCGCCTGCTGTGGGAAACCCAGCGAAGCAACACGCAAACGCTGGGCGTGATCGCAAGCCGTGTCCCTTACACGATGGACGCGGGCGCGACCGCCGCGCTTTACGCCCTTGCCGAGCAGTATCCAGACAGTCACCCTCTCGCCCACGCGGCGGCACTCGTGGCACGGGAACAAGGTGACTGGAACGAAGAAGCGATGTATTGCGCTCGTTCCGCGCAGAACGCCCCCGGCAACCCCGACGCACACATGATCGCCGGAACCAATTTATCGCGTCAGATAAGGCGGATACAGCGGGCGAAGGAATTGCGCGGCGGCGACGCCGAAACACAGAAAAAACTGCTTCCGATGTACCGCGACGCTGCAAAGCCGCTTTTTGACGGCTACCGGGCGGAACTTCGGGCGGCGATTGTTTGTGATCCGCTTCACGCCCACGCGTATGCACGCCTTGCGGAAACGGCAACGATTGCCGGGGATTTCGCCGAAGCGGACACCGCGATGACAATGGCGCGGAAACTTCGAGCCAAGCCTCTGCACTCTACGTATATCGGGGGTATGACACTCTACGGCGCGAAGTTCGCTAATAATCCCGGCAAATTGCGAGCCGTCGCCGAAGAAGCCGCGAACGCATCCTACCCCAGAAACGACGTTACTCTGTCGGTTTACAAATCGCTCGGTAAAGCGGGCTTCGCCGATTTGCAAAAGCGAATGAGTGACCGTCTACTCAAAGAAGCGGCGCAGACCCTTGCCCGGAACCCCAAAGATTTGTACGCGCATTATCTGCGCGGTTCGCTACTTTCCCTTCGTGGTAAGCCGGGCGAAGCCATCCGCGACTTTGCCGCGAATGCCAAAAATTACCCCGCGAATATCGGCGTCCACTATATGCTTGGTCGTGCTCACGAGCAAGCCGGTAACTTAGAGGCGGCGGAGAAAGCATTGCGCGAAGAGAAACGCCGACAGCCCCGCGACACCGATACCCTACTCGCTCTCGCGGGCGTGTTACGAAAGCAGAACAAACTGCCGCAAGCGATTGTTTTCTACGAGAACGCTTCGCACTTGTCGCCGCTTCCGCCCGAAGCGACTATCGCGCTTGCCACCAGCTACAACAAAACCGGGCGCAAAGACGACACGCTCACGCTCGGCGAGGCGTTTTTGCGCGAACACCCCGGCGACGAAGCAATGACCGAACTGATGATCGCGGCGCAACCTACCGAAACGCTCCCGGCGCGGTAGCCCCGGCTTCGCACCGGGCAGGAATCCGCGCCGCCGTTGCCGAACCAGAGCGGCATGGCGCAAACTTTTTCCCACTTCATCAACGGCGCGTTCGTTCCCGGCGCGAACGGCGACACGTTCCCCCGCATCAAC
>JACMIU010000647.1 GCA_014380985.1 Armatimonadota bacterium
CTTTGCAGATCGGAAAGCCCGATACCCTGCGGCGACGACGCGGTTTTCCACTGCGCGGGCGACAATGAGGCGAACAACAGGCGTGACGCCCGTTCGCGCCCGATTCGCGCCCATTCTTCCGGCTTGCCGGGATACGGATCGATGCCGTAGCGCAGGAGCGGCGCGATCACCTGCACACTCGCGCACGGCACAATTTGCCGATTGAAGCAACTCACCACATCGCTAAGGAGCGGTTTCGCGTCCTGCTCGGCATACAATTCGTGCAGTTTCTGCGATAAATCGTTGCTTCCCCATGCCTGTCGCACGGATTCCGCGCCGACCACGAGAAGCGGAACGCGGCGATTGGCGCGGTCGGTGGTGCGCGGCAAAGCCTCGGCGAGCGTATCAGGCGGGAACGCTTGCGCCACCACTGGAAGGGCGGTAGCGGCGCACAGGGCGGTAATAGCGAGAAGTAGGTTTGCGCGGAGCATGATGGATAGTACGTTTCCTTGCTGAAAATTGTGACTGTCAATCGCCCGGCATAGTAGTAATCACCGACAGGAGCGACAACGCTTCGGGAAGCGGTTTCGCGGTGGTATCAATCACGAATCCGGCGCGATTTGGCTTTTTAGCGTTATCCGCGAGGCTTTTGAACAGGTTGGTCACGCCGCGTCGCACCGAGTCGGCGTTGCTTTCGCGCCGCATCACGGTCGGAAATAGCGCGGTCTTGTCCGGCGTTTCCGGCATCATTTCGCCGGGTAGCCAGGGTGCGACATACGGCAAAGGCGAAACGCTGGAATAGTAGATGGACGGCGGGGCTTCGATCATCACCGGCAGTGTTTCCGGCACTGCCGCTTTGCGTATCGCGCCTATCTGCTCGCGGTTACGCCGGGCAAGGAGTTTGCGCCACGCCCTTTCGGGGTCGGTCTCTTCTTCCGCCGACCGGGTGCGCGGTTTCCACACGCCATCCGCGCCGCGCTCAACGGGCTTGGTAAATTGAAAAAGCCGGGCAACTTCGTAATGGTCGTTCTGCGGGGCGAACGGCGCGGCGTACTCGCGCTCGGTGTTCCAAGAGATGTTCGGCTCCATGTTGCCGTTCGGGAGCAGGTCGAGCGGGTCGGCGTTCTCCTGCCGGATAAAAGCGACACGGCTTGACTCACCGTATCCGGCGAACTGACCGGCGAGACTGCCTTGTACGTACCATGCCTCGTTGAACGCGGTTCCCGGCGCGGCGACATCGCCCAGCACGATTCCAGCGATACCCGGCACGGCGGCGATTTTCGCCAGTCGCTCGCTCACGGTTTTTCGCACGTCGGCATCCGAAGCATCCAGCCAGTCGTGGGTGAGGAGCGGGGCAAGCCCCTGCGCGACGTTCGTGCCGAGACGCATGGCGGGCGATCCTTCGCGCCGCTTGGCGTAAGCATGGAGCGATTCACCGAAAACGTTTCGCGCCCGTGTGAGTTTCGCTGACGGGTCCGTATCGTCCGGTTGCGCCGATACTTTGAGAAGCGATACAACCGGGAACATTTTGATACCGCTCGCTTTTGCGGCGTCCACGATTTGCTCGAACGCTTCGGGCGCGGCATCGTCCCACAAGGATACCGGCACAAATAGGGCGTTGAAGCCATGCTTTCGCGCCCAATCAATCGCGGTTCGCGCTTCGCTCGCATTTGTGATGTTCGCTTTTAGTGCCGCGAACGAAGGCGCGGGCGGCAGGGCTACCGCGCCGGTAACAGTCGGTAGTTTCGGCGCAACGGTGGCGACGGGCTTTCGCGGCAACACACTATCTAATGACGCAAGCCACGAGCCGGAGAACGTTCCGTACTCATCGGTGACAAACTGCGTTTTGAGGGAAAAATCGGCGTATACGGTTTTGTAATCATAGGACGTAGCATTGGGATTGTACTTTTCCTGTTGCACCATGTCGCGGCGCACTTTTTCTTGCGCCGCTGGGGAAAGCGCGGAAACCGGAATCGCCGGGCGACCGTAAATATTCGTCTTAGGGTCGGGGTTTAGCAGTCGCGCTTCGGCTTGCGCCATAACATCGTCGCTAATCGTTGCGACTGCATCGGCGTCGAAGCGGACGCCGGACGCGACGCCCCCATTGCGGGTGGTTTTTGCGAACGCGGTTCGCTCGGTGCTCACTAACGCTACCACGTCCGCGCCCCATTCGGCAAGGCGCATACGCGGCAAAACCGTTCCTTCTGTGCGGGCGCACAGGAGGTACACGGTGACTTTCGTTTCGGGGTCGGTCACGGCGCGAACCGTTCCGGTGGTCGCAAGGCATAAGGCTTTCAGCAAATCGGCGGCATCCACGCTTTTTTGGGCGTCGCCCAGTACCGTGACCGATAAGCCGGATATGCGCCGGTCGGCATACAGTTCAAGGCTCGTCGCTTCGGCGATTCGGATCACTAACTCGCCAAGCGTTTTCGCGCCGTCCAGCAGCACCCGCTTACCGTAAAGCGGGGCGGTGTTGAACGACAAATCGCCTTTTTGAAACCGGTTTGGCTCCTTCGCCAGTATCGCGTCGCGCAGATTATCCTGATACGTTTCGGCGGTTTCGGTTTCCGTTGCACCTGTAGTGCGCGACCAATACCGCTGTCCCGGCTGGCGGGCGGCAGGTTCGCCGCCCCAGCCGCCGTGCAAGCCGTCTTCCTTGCCGCGCTTGTACATCCATCCCATCTCGCGCACCACACGTATCCGCACCTGCTCCGTGCTCATGGTTGCGGTCTTCGTGTTGCCCGGCGAATAATCCGTCTCGCCATCGCTACCGACCATATGTCCAACCACGGTGAACGGGGCGGGAATCGCCGACAGAAACCACGCCTTTTGCTCCGGTGTTCGCAGGTCAGACAAACTCAAGCCCCGTAGCGACGACGCGGTGTTCCACTGGGCTGGCGAGAGCGAACCGAATAATAACCGCGAAGCGCGTTCGCGCCCGATTTGCGCCCATTCTTCCGGCTTGCCGGGGTACGCATTGACAGCATCACGTAGCAAGGGCGCGGCGATTTGCACCGACCCGCACGAAGCTAACTCACGGTTATAAAAGCGTATCACATCGGTAAGGAGCGGTTTTCGTCCCTCGGAAAAGTGCTGATAATACGCGTCGGCGCGATCGTTAGACGACTGAGTAATGCGCGCCTGCCGCGCTTCGATAATCAGTAGCGGAACGCGGCGGTTCGCCCGGTCGGTCGTGGTGCGGAGGGCTTCTTCGAGCGAATCGGGCATTTGCGCTTGCGCCGGGATCGGGAAGCCAAACAGTGCGGCGACGGTGAAAAAGGCGAGATAGCGGGATGGACGAAACATGGTAAAGGAACGGCTCCTTGCACGGGAATGGTGACACGGCTATTTTACCTTGTTTCCCGCGTCTTTTCGGCGGCGCGGCGTTCTTGACAAACCACCGAAGGCGCGATACCCTACCCTTTACCGCAAGGCGCAAGGGCAACAAAACTTGTGCGGCGGGAACTGTTTTTAGCCCGTCCCGAATGTGTGGTGCGGGCTTTTGCACGTTTGATGCCGGTTTATGTCAGCCGGAAGGAAAGCACATCATGTTTGAAGGATTAGCCGAAAAACTTCAAGAAGCGTTCAAATCTCTGCGCGGTGATCGCAAACTCACCGAAGCGGAGATTGATGTCGCCTTGCGTGAGGTGCGTAAAGCGTTGCTCGAAGCCGACGTTAATTTCCGCGTGGTGAAAGACTTCATCGCCCGCGTCAAAGAACAGGCGATTGGCGGCACGGTTTTGGATGGATTGAACCCGGCGCAACAGGTGATCAAAATCGTCCACGGCGAGATGGTCAAACTTTTGGCGGGCGAGGAAGCGGGCGTGGACAACACGCCCATCGTCACGGCGAAGGGGTTGCAGGACAAGAACGGACCTGCCCTCCTGAACCTGAAGACGAACGGCTTAACGGTGATTATGCTCTGCGGTTTGCAGGGCGCGGGCAAAACCACGCTCGCGGCGAAACTCGCGGCGCACCTACGAAAGCAAGGTAAACAAGTCGTCTTAGCCGCGTGCGACGTTCAGCGACCGGCGGCGATCAAGCAGTTGCAGGTGGTCGGCGAACAGGCGAAAGCCCCGGTGTTCACCATTGTCGGCTCGACCGACCCAGTAAAAATCGCTACCGACGCCAAAGCGTGGGCGGAAGAGAAAAAGGC
>JACMIU010000648.1 GCA_014380985.1 Armatimonadota bacterium
AGGGGCAACGATGAACGGCGAAGTTACCGCAAACCTGACACCATAGACGCGACAAAATAAATCCCCCGCCGGTTGTTTTTCGGCGGGGGATTTATTTTGTCGCGGTTATTCCAAACCGGGCGGTGGTAGTTCCGGCATCCCCCGCGGCGCGGACAGTAGCGCGGGTTCGCGGTCGGAACCGGAAAGGTTCGGTTCGCCGTCCGTGATCGGTTCGCCCTTGCGGAAGATAATCACCGTTTTCGGCTCCTCGCCCTCCACCACTTCGCCCGGCTCGGTGTCGAGTTCGGCGCGGATTTCGTCTCCCGCCTCGAACCGTCCGAGCAGAACCTCTTCGGCTAACGGGTCTTCGATTAACCGTTGCACGGCGCGGCGCAAAGGACGCGCCCCGTACTGCGGGTCGAAGCCTTCGATGGCTAACTTTTCCATCACCGCGTCGGTGACTTCCATCGTCATGCCCTTTTGCGTCACCTGCTTGCGAACTCCGTTCAGCATCAGGTTCACAATCTCGCGGATATTCGCCGCCGTCAGCGCGTGGAACACGATGGACTCGTCAATCCGGTTGATAAACTCCGGTCGAAACACGCGCTTGAGTTCTTCGCCAATCCGTGTTTTCATCGCCTCGTACTCTTTCGGGTCTTCGTCGGTGATTTTCACCATCTTGCGAAGTCCGATACCCTGCTCACGGTTGATAATTCCCGCGCCGATATTCGAGGTCATGATAATCACGCAGTTACGGAAGTCCACGGTTCGCCCTTGCGAATCGGTCAGGCGTCCGTCCTCCATCACCTGCAGAAGCAGGTTGAAAACTTCGGGGTGCGCTTTTTCGATTTCGTCCAGAAGAATCACCGAGTACGGCGCACGGCGCACCGCTTCGGTCAGTTGCCCGCCCTCGTCGTAGCCGACGTAGCCGGGAGGCGCACCGACAAGGCGCGACACCGCGAACCGCTCCATGTATTCCGACATATCAAGTCGAATCAGCGACTCTTCCTTCTCGAACAGGAACCCGGCTAAAGCGCGGGCGAGTTCGGTTTTGCCGACACCGGTCGGACCGAGGAACAGAAACGATCCCATCGGTCGCTTCGGGTCTTTCAAACCGGAACGCGCACGGCGAACCGCTTTCGAGACGGCGATAATCGCTTCGTGTTGCGACACCACACGCTTGTGCAGTTCGTCCTCCATTTTGAGCAGTTTCTGCGTTTCGGTTTCCACAAGGCGCGAAACCGGGATGCCCGTCCACGAGTAGACGATTTGCGCGACTTCATCTTCGCCCACCACCATCGGGTTGGCGGCGCGATCCTCTTCCCATTTTGTGGTCATCTCCGTGACGCGCTCTTTGAGGAACGTCGCTTGCGCCTCAAGGAATCGGGCGCGTTCGTAGTCACGCTTTTCGGGAACCGCTTTGAGCTCTTTCTCTATGCCAACGAGTTCCTGCTTCGCTTCGCGGAGCGGTTGCGGAGCCATCGCGGCGCGAAGGCGCACCCGCGACGACGCTTCGTCAATCAGGTCAATCGCTTTGTCGGGCAGGAACCGGTCGGAGATATACCGGTCGGCGAGTTTCGCCGCCGCTTCCAAAGCCGAATCGGTAATCTCAACCTTGTGGTGATCCTCGTAGCGGGCGCGAAGCCCGCGCAGGATTTCGACCGCTTCCTCGACCGACGGCTCGTTGACCTTGACCATCTGGAAGCGGCGGGCTAATGCGGCGTCACGCTCGATATACTTGCGGTATTCGTCTAAGGTCGTCGCGCCGATACATTGCAGTTCGCCGCGAGACAAGGCGGGCTTCATGATATTGGAGGCGTCAATCGCGCCTTCCGCCGCGCCCGCACCGACAAGGGTATGCAGTTCGTCAATAAACAAAACCACTTCGCCCGCCGCTTTTCGCACTTCGTCCATGACGCGCTTCATGCGCTCCTCGAACTCGCCGCGATATTTCGTACCGGCGACAAGACTGGCAAGGTCGAGAGCGACCACGCGCTTGTCTTTGAGCATTTCCGGCACATCCTGCTGAATGACGCGAATCGCCAAGCCCTCGGCGATGGCGGTTTTGCCAACGCCGGGTTCGCCGACCAGCACGGGGTTGTTTTTCGTGCGCCGGGACAGAATCTGCACCACGCGCTCGATTTCGGCACCGCGCCCGACCACGGGGTCGAGTTTCTCTTGCCGCGCCAGTTCGGTGTAATCGCGCCCGAACTCGTCAAGGGTAGGGGTGCGCGAACGTTGCGGACGCGGCGGGGCTTGCCCGGTCGCGCCGCCTTGCGGCTCGGCGTCCTGAAGAAGCGTGACTTCGCGCCGGGTGCGCTCCAAATCCACGCCCAGTTTGTTTAAGACGCGCCCTGCCAAGCCTTCGCCCTCGCGGATTAAACCGAGAAGCAAATGCTCCGTGCCGATATAATTGTTGTTGAGTTGCCGTGCTTCGTCGTAGGCGAGGTCAATCACGCGCTTCGCTCGCGGCGTGAGTTGCATATCCTGCCCCAAACGTCCGTCGCCACGCGCCACTTGCCGCTCGATTTCGGAACGGATTCGTCCCAGCGAAATGCCGAGCCGGTCTAAAATCCGCGCCGCGACAGAATCGTTCTCGCGCACCAGTCCTAAGAGCAGGTGTTCGGTGCTCACATAATTTTCGCCGAGTTTTCCGGCTTCTTCTTGCGCGAAGAAAACAACGCGCCGCGCTCGTTCAGTAAATCGTTGCCACACGGGATGATAATCCCCTCCTAAGGGTGAATAAAGGGTGAAGCCCCACACGGGGCGCAAATCGTAATTGGTTCGGTTGTGCCGCCCGCTTTGGAAGCGACACATACAGTATACCGGCAAAACGCGGGAATGGTTCGCCCTATGTGCAAAGTTTCCCGGCGTCTGCCGCCTCACGAACGCGGACTAAAGCCCACAGGCGCGGACTTTAGTCCGCACACCTCGTAGCCGACAATACCGGTATGCCCTCCGAACCCGCGCCGCAAGCCCCGCCACCGAATCGTGTCCCGATTTTGGACGGCTTGCGCGGCGTCGCGGTTGCGCTGGTGGTGCTGTTTCACGTGTGGCAGATTTCGTGGCTTGATTACCGCGCCCTGCTTCATTTCCCCGTGGATATATCGTTCCTGCCCGCCACCGGCTTCTTCGGCGTAGACCTGTTTTTCTTTTTGTCCGCGTTTTGCCTGACGTTGCCCTATGCGCGGGCATGGGTCGCCGGAACGCCCGCCCCGACGTTGCGGCATTTCGCAACGCGCCGCGTGGCGAAAATCGTGCCGTCCTACTACCTCGCCATCGCAATACTGTGGTGGTTGCCGCAAACCGGAATCGCACCGGGGCGCGAATGGTTCCATCTGCTGACGCACTTGCTTTTCGTTCACAACTGGTTTTTTGAAACGAGCGGTAGCATTAGCGGCGTGTTGTGGTCACTGGCGGCGGAAGCGCAGTTCTACGTCCTTTTCCCGTTTCTGATTCTCGTTTTGCGCCGGTTCCCGCTGGTTACTGTTTCCGGCATGGTGCTAATCGCGGTCGTGTGGCGACTCGTTTCCTTGCGCATATTCTTCGTCACCGATCCCGGCGAGTCCATTCTCGCATGGCGCGGCGAGCAACTTCCGGCGCGGTTCGATGTTTTCGCCGCGGGAATGGCGGCGGCATACGCGCACGTGCGAACCGTGGGAAAGCCGTGGGCGGCTCGGTTCGCGCTGGGATTCGCGTTTGTCGCCGTCGCCGCGTTCGGCTTGGTGCTTTGGCAAATGCAAATCTGCTATGTCAACAGCGTCGCGGGAGTGCCACTCGACGTGATGGCGATGCGCGGACGACTTGCCTTGTCGGGAACGCTGTTTGTTCTCGGCTACGCCGGGTCGCTCGCGCCGCACGGGTTCCAAAAGAGCGTGGCGAACCCCGTTTTCGCGTTTCTGTCGGTGGTTTCCTACAACCTGTACCTGTGGCATCAGCCGGTGGCGGCGTGGCTACGAACAAATAACTTGCCGCCCGCGTCCACATCCGATCCACACCACGATCCCGCGTGGCAGTTCTGGTTTACGGGGCTTGCGTGGGCGGCGGCAATCGCGGTCGCGTCGCTTTTGACGTGGGGCTGGGAAACGCCGTTTCTGCGCGGCGGATGGGCGCGAATCCGACGCAAACGGTAGAACGTGACATTCTCACCGAGGCAACTTCACCGTGTAGCGGACGAAATCATCGGCACTCGTGAACCGGTCGTAGAGTCGCCGCGCCGGGGCGTTGCCGGTTTCGGTGTGCCAGTAGACGCGCCCCCATCCCTGCGCCGTGCCGGTTTCGACAAGGTGCGAAATCAATGCGTGACCGACGTTTTGCCCCCGCGCTTCGGGCGATACGTACAAATCTTCGAGGTAGCAGAGCGTTTTGTCGCTCCACGTGTGCGGATGCAGGACGTAATGCGTGAAGCCGAGCAGGGCGTCCGTGTCAGCGCGAGCGGCGACCGCGCCGTTGACCGGCGTGTCAGCGTCCATTAGCCGGTTCCAAAGCGTTTGCGTGGTTTCGGGCGCGAGCGTTTGCCCGTAGAACGCGCAGTAGTCGCGCCATAGGGTGCGCCACGCGGTTTCGTCGCCGGACGTCAGCGGGCGAATCGTAGTTTCCATGCCACTATTTTACCGCCTGCGCCAGCGAAGAAAGCCCGCGAGAGCGGTTCCCGCGAACACCAAGCCGCCGAGGGCGAGAACGGCGGGCGCAACATCTATATCGTCGTATTCGGTGCGGGTCGGAAAGATTTCGGTCTGCTCCGGCGACGCGGCGAAAAACAGGTCTTTGCGCTCCCGGAGCGGCGCGGCGTCATCGAACACGGTGAGGCGCGTTTGCAGGTCGGCGTCGGTCAAGCCGATCGTCGGATAGCGAGGCGGCTTGCTACCTTTGAAAGCGATTGCCGGGTAAAAGCGTTCAATCGGTGCGGTGAGGACGGACTTTTGCCCCGGCGTCAGGCGGCGCGAACAAAGCGGGGTGGCGTTCCAAGTCGTCCCTGCGTCTCCGCCAAGATTTCCGACAACGCGCTTGTCGCCGAGGTAGTAGACGCGCAGGTTTCGCCCGGTTCGTGGCGCGGTGCTGTCCGGCTCGCGGTACGGGTAGAACGGCGCGGGCGTTTGGAACGTCATGCAAACCGGCGACAGCGCGGGGTTGCCTGCGGCGACACGAAACGCGGTCACGAAGTAGCCGCCGCGCACATACGGTTCGAGCCACTCGCGCATTTCGGGGCGCGGTTTGTAGCCGTGCTTTTGTAGCCACGCGACGAGCGAATCGGTGTCGCTCGCCTTCAAAACCACCGTGTTGAAGCCGCCGATTGTTTGCGAACTTTCCACGCGCACGGAACCGGCGGGAGCGGCGGACGTTTTGGGAACGCTTCCGGTAACGTCGCCGTCCGGTTCGCCCCAAACAAAGCGCGGTTTGCGCGTCACAACGACTTCTTTCATCACGGTGCGAAGTCGCCGGAACAGTTCGTTGTCCGATAGCGAAAGCGTAGGCTTCCCCGGCGTCGGTACTAAAAACGCGAACTCTTTGGCGGCGGGGTCGAAGTCGGCTTTGCGGATGAA
>JACMIU010000649.1 GCA_014380985.1 Armatimonadota bacterium
GCGCAGAACTTGCTCCACGGTTAGGTGGCGTTCGGCGGCGAGTCGTTCCAGAATGTTTTGTTCGCGGTCGCTAAAATGCACCGTGACCGGGTGCGCGGCATGAATCGTTTCGGTCGGTTTGGTTTCCATTAGCGTAGTTTCTCCTACCAATCAGTATACCGTTTACGCCGCGTACCGCGCCGGGCTATCCGTTCCGCCGCGCAAAATCGCCAATCAGTTCGGCAAGTGCGACGCACCCTTCACGCGGAAACGCATTGTAAATGCTCGCCCGAACCCCGCCGACATTACGATGCCCTTTCAAGCCGTCCATCTCCCGTGCTTGCGCCTCTTTCAAGAACTGCTTTTCCAGTTCCTCGGTGCGAAGCCGGAACGTGATGTTCATCAGCGAGCGGTCGTTCTTTTCGGTCACGGTCGGTTGGTAGACATCCGGCGCGGCGTCCAAGGCGTCGTAGATAAGCGCGGACTTTTCGCGGTTCGCCGCGTCCATCGCCGCCACGCCGCCCGCGTTTTGCACGTGCTTTAACACCAAGTTCAGCGCGTGAACCGCGAACACCGGGGGGGTATTATAGAGCGATTCTTTCTCGGCTTGCACGGCATACGACAGCATCGGCGGTAGGTTCGGCTTCGCGGTCGCAAGGAACGATTTGCGGATAATCACCATCGTCACGCCCGCGATTCCGGCGTTTTTCTGCGCCCCGGCGTAGATAAAATCGAACTTGCTGAAATCGTGCGCGACGGCAAAAATATCGGAGGACATATCTGCCGCGAGCGGTGCGCCGTTCGTGTCGGGAAGCGCGAGAAACTGCGTGCCTTCAATCGTGTTGTTGGTGGTAATGTGCGCGTAGCGGGCGACGCCCGGCGCGGAAAACTCAAGCGGTTTCGGCAACCGATTGTACGCCGTGTCCGCCGACGATCCCGGCACATGAACCGTTCCGTAGCGTTTGGCGTCCTTGATGGCTTTGCTTGACCATTCGCCGGTGTCCACGTAGTCGGCGGTTTGCCCTTCCGCGAGAAAGTTCATGGGAAGCAGGGCGAACTGCATACTCGCGCCGCCAACGCCGAACACCACGGCGTACTCGTCCGGCGACAAGCCGAGCGTTTGTAGCACGTTCGCCATCGCCTCCTGATGTACCGCGTCGTAATCTTTGCCACGGTGCGAAACTTCCAAAATACTCATGCCGGAACCGTTGATTTCCAGCACGTCGCGGGATAGTTGCTCCAAAACCGGAACCGGCAAAATCGCTGGGCCCGCACTAAAGTTGTAGATTCGTTTCATATAAATTATCCTTTTGCTACATATACCGGTCAATATCGGCGAGCAGGTTTTGCGAAATAATATCGGTCAGTGTTTCCCGCGCCAAGTCCAATACGCTCTTTGTCACCTCTGCAGCAAACGGGTTTTCACCGTCGCCGTTGAACTCCCGGTATTCGGTTTCGCCGCTTGCCGCACGGAACCACAAAAGCGTGGGCATTCCATCTATCATGATGGAATTGCTGGGAACAACCGGGGGAATCGTTTCCAGCAATTGGCTTAAAAACAAGGCGGTTGCCGCAGGTTGCACCGTTTCGACGACACGCTTCCACGATGGTATTGTCAGCGATTCGGCATCCCGCGGTGTCCAGTGCGGGCTTAATCCCCCCTGTTGCCAGTAGTGCCAGTTGGTTTGCATTGTGGTGAATGTCAAACGCAAACAATCGTGATCCGTTTTTTCCACCTCTACCATCGCTTCCGGGTGGAAGGACGGTGCATACAAAACGCGGCACAACATCGCGGCGGGCATCCGCTCCGGTTCGGGTACGCGAAGCGCGGCGAAAAGCGATTGCTTAGTGGTGCGGTAGTAAGTGGAATGGAGCATCGGTTGAACGCTTTTTTTACGGTATCATAGCCTCCGGCGTCCGCGCAACGGTTTTATCGGCGAATGAATATCGGCAAACCCCACAAAAATACGCTACACTAATGCCATGAACAGCGCGAAAAAAAAGGTTCGACGATACGCGGTAGCCGCCACGGTAGGAATGCTTGCGGCACTGCCGCTAACAACGCCGCTTCCGGTGCGGGCGCAAGCCCCGGTTGCCGTGCCGCCCGCCGCGCCCGCACCCAACGCATTGATGCAGAACCCCGATGTTCAAATACTCGTGCTGGCACTTCCGACCGGGGGCGTCGCCGTGTCGTCGGTGTATCCGGGGCAGGTGACAAAAGCCGTGGCGCAGGGGCGCGTGGATAAACTGCTCGCGCTGACCGGTTGGAAAGCGACGAACCGCCGCTTTTCCGACGCCCCGACCGGCAACCCCCTGGAGGATAACCGCGCTAAAAAATTATCGGCGGCATCGTTCGAGACAACCGCTCCCATGTTCGGCACGGACGGCAAGATTGATTCCGAGCCATTCCTGCGAGCATTTGGCGATTTAGGGCGCGTCAATCTGATTTATATGCCGGGTGCGTCGTACACGTACACCGGCGTTCGTCATTTCGATTCGCCGCGCCTATCGTTCGACGTAATGGATTCGGGGCAGGGAACCGTGGCTATTGCCGCAACCGTGAAACAACCGGAAGCAAACCCCGCGCCGTTCGGACTGCCAACGACCGATATACCGGTGGCGTCCGTCGGCGCGGCACAGAAGAACGTCGCCAGAAACAACGCGGCAAACCGCACCGTCAAGGTCGCTTTGCTAATCGCCGTCGCCCTCGGTTCCGCGCTGGTGGTCTACGGTTTGGCGTCGCGCTACGTGGGTAAAGCCTGATTCGACATTTGCGCCGGTTGTGCGGTACAATGCACCCAAGTTTCGCCGGGCGACGCGGCGTACCGGTTGCCGTAACCGGTCAATCGATTGACACGTTTATCACAGTAGGTAGTGGAAGCGGCGATACCGCCTCCTGAGCAGGAAGGAAGTAGATTTTTATGGCGGATTTACGCGACCTGATTCGACTCGCGTTTGACAAAAAGGCGTCCGACGTTTTTATCAAAGAGGGTAGCCCGCCCGCGATGCGGATTCATGGGCGTATCGCCGTGATTACCGATTCCGGCTACGGCAAACTGACCGCTGACGATACCCGCAAACTCGCCTACTCGGTGATGAGCCACGAACAGATAGGGCGGTTTGAGCATCGGCACGAACTTGACCTTGCCTTTGAGGTCGAGGGCGTCAGCCGGGTGCGTGTGAACGTGTTCCAGCAAAAGGGTTCAATGGGCTTGGTGTGCCGGTTGGTTCCGCTGAAAATCTTCTCGATTGAGCAACTCGGCTTGCCGCCCGTCCTCGGCGAACTGACGCGCCACCGACAGGGCTTGGTGCTGGTGACGGGACCTACGGGATCGGGCAAGTCCACCACGCTCGCGGCGATGGTCAACAAAATCAACGAGGAACGCCGCGCCAATATCGTCACGATTGAAGACCCGATTGAGTTTGTCCACCCCGACAAGATGTGCATCGTCTCCCAGCGCGAAATCGGCATTGACACCGACTCGTTCACCGACGCTCTGAAATATGTCGTGCGGCAAAACCCGGACGTGATTCTAATCGGGGAAATGCGCGACATCGAAACCCTGAACGTCGGGCTACAAGCGGCGGAAACCGGTCACCTTGTCTTCTCCACGCTCCATACGTCGTCGGCGTCGGAGACGCTCGACCGTATCATGAACATCTTCCCCCCGCATGAGCGCGGCACGCTCTGCCTTCGCCTGTCGAACTCGCTTCGCGGCATTATCGCGCAGAAACTCCTGCCCCGTGTGGACGCCGAGGGTCGGGTCGCGGCGGTCGAAATCATGATTGCGACGCCGACGGTTGCGAAGTTGGTGGAGGAAGGACGCGCCGGGAACATCTACGGCGCGATTCAAGAGGGCGGCTTCTGGGGAATGCAGACGATGAACCAATGCCTGACGAAATACTACAAAGCCGGGATTATCTCGGAAGAAGACGCTTTGACGGCGGCGGGCAACATCACCGAACTCAAGCAGATGATTCGTCGTCCGACGTAGGCGACGGTTTCTTCGTTGGCGGGGCGGCACTGATTTCTACCAGTACTTCCCCGCTTTGTAGTTTGGCGCGGGCTTCTCCAAACGTTTCCGCGAGAATCTGTTTCAGGCGCACGTTCGAGGTATTCCCGCACGTGAGCCAAAGCACCTGCGGCGGCGCATCATGTTGCTGAAGTAGATTCACAAAGTCGCTGTCTTTAGTCATTACTACCACGTCACCGGCGGTTTTCGCGGCGGTGAATATCTCGAAGTCCTCGGCGTCGCGTAACCCCAAATCTCGCACCGCAACCGCATTTACGCCAAGCGTCTCCGTCATCCAAGCCGCGATAAGCGGCGAGAGTTGAGCGTCAATCCAAATAGTCATGTCTTTTACTCCTCACCCCTCAATTATAACAATGCGGGCAGAAGTTTGATAAAGCACATCATCAAACGGCAATTAACACAGGATGATCTATTTTCTGCGAAGCAAAGCGGATACATGAATACACATCCTCTCGCGTCAAGTCGGGCATTTCGGCAACAATATCATCGGGCGACAAGCCGGACGCAAGCAAATCCAGCACATCGGAAACGCGAATCCGCATTCCACGAACGCAGGGACGACCGCCGCACTGGGCGGGATTAACTGTGATAAGGGGGAAAATCTCCATGAAAAACGGCTTCCTTTCGCTTTTAAGTCTACCATGCCCGCCGCGTTCCGCGAACCTCTTTAGCGAAAACCGGGTATAAAGCGATACAACATCTAAACGCGGCGACGGATGCCGCACGGAGGCAAGTATCACGGAACGAAACGAAAAGAACACGGCACGGCTACACAGCACGCAGAGCGACGAACGGGCGGTGCTGGTTGCTCTGGAAACCAATGAAAATAGCGGACTCGATGACCTTGACGCTCGCTTAGACGAACTCGAAGACCTCGCGGCGACCGCGGGGGTCGAAACCGTGGCGCGTATCGCACAGCGGCGCAAGCAAGCCGACGTGACGTTTTTAATCGGACACGGCAAGGCGGACGAACTCCATGCCGAAGTCAAGAGCCGCAACGCGACGCTGGCGATTTTCGACGACGAACTTTCCCCGACCCAGCAACGCAACTTAGGCGAAGCGATGCAAACGCGCATCATTGACCGAACGCAGTTGATCCTCGATATTTTCGCACAGCGGGCGCGAACCCGCGAAGGCAAACTGCAAGTCGAACTCGCGCAACTGACATACCTGTTGCCGCGCCTCGGCTCGCTTTATACGAAGTTTGAGCGGCAACAGGGCGGTATCGGGGTGCGCGGGGGCGGGGGCGAAACCAAACTCGAACTCGACCGCCGCAAGGTGCGCGAACGCATTACCGAACTCGAGAAAGATTTGGACGATGTGCGGAAGCAACGGCGTCAGCAACGCAACTCGCGGCGCAAACTCCCGTTCCCGACCGCTGCGTTGGTTGGCTACACGTCGGCGGGTAAGTCCACGCTTCTCAATTTGTTGTCCGGCTCGGAAGTTTTGGCGGACGCCATGCTGTTTTCGACGCTCGACCCGACCACGCGGCGCGTCGTGCTTCCCGACGGACGCGGCATTCTGCTCACCGACACTGTGGGATTCATCCGCAATCTGCCGACCGACTTAGTGGCGGCGTTTCGCGCAACGCTTGAGGAAACCACGGAAGCCGATTTTCTGATTCATGTGGTGGATGCGTCGTCGCCGGAAGCCGACCGCCAGCGCGACGCCGTAGACGAAACCCTGCAAGCGATTGACGCGGGCGACAAGCCGACCATCACCGTGTTCAACAAATCCGACCGCATTGACGACCGGCAGGAACTGCAAAATCTGATTCTGCAGGTGCCGAACTCGGTCTATATGTCGGCGATGTAGCGCGAAGGCGTTTCTCAGTTGATGGACAAGATCACCGAAACGATCAAGTCGCTCGTGTCGGAGATGCACCTTGCGATTCCCTACTCGCGCTCGGATTTAGTCGCGCAGTGCTACGAATGGGGGCGCGTTCTGTCGGTGGATTATCAGGCGGAGGCGATTCTGGTTCATGCTTAGGTCGCCAAAGCCCTCGCCGGTCGCCAGTCCGAATAAGCGGTAGACGAACCAATCGCGCAAATTGTTTGACAACCAAGACGCCAAGAACGCCAAGAGAAGAGAAGGTTTCAAGATTTCTTTTCCGGTCTTGGCGTCTTGGTGGTTAGTTTCCGCTACAGCGCGGCAAAGGCGGTTTCGCCGACGTGCGAGCGGAGGCGTTTCAAACCGCGCTCGTAGTGCTTGCGGGCGTTCGCTTCCTTGATGCCGAGTTCGTCGGCGATTTCCGCGTGGCTCCTATCCTCCGCCACCCGTAGCCAGACCACTTTCGCCTCCGTGGGCGAAAGCGCGTCGCTGATGACTTGGCGCAACCGGAACGATTCAAAGTTCTGTGTTAGCGACTGTTCTGGCGTCGGGGCGGGATCGGGAATCGCCACCGCCGCCTCGCAGTCGTCCACGGAAACGCCGGGCTTGTTCAGCCCGCGTCGGTCGAGGGCGCGGCGTTTGTCAATCAGCAGGTTCACGGCGACGCGGCTGATATATGCACCGGTGATTTCGGCGGCTTCGTCGGTAGTGCAGAGGAGGCGCACCATCACTTCTTGCGTCAAATCGTCGGCTTCCTGAGCGGTGAGTTGACTCGTGTAGCGGTCAAGGGCGGCGGCGCACAGCGTTTTGATGCGGCGGCGCAGTTCCTCGGCGGCGCGGTTCTTCTCGCTGTTCGTTTTGCCGTGCCGGGTCGCGGCTAAGAGTTCGGCGTTCGTTTGCCGGGGCGTCGCGGTCGCCGGAGCAGATACCGTGTTGGGAACTACGCGGGAGCGCAGGGCGGTCAACCCGGCTAGAACGTTCGCGCCGGAAACACCCGTCGGCACGGGCGTTGTTTCTACTTCATTGTTCGTGTTTGTCATCGCTTTTGTGTTCGCTTTCCTGTGTATCGTTCACGCTTTGTCGGCGCGTATCTGCTTATCGTCCCCCTGCGTTGCTCGGCGGCGGCTTCGGTCCGGTCAGGTCGGCGTGTGCGGGTACGAGTGACCCGGCGATGATTACCGTGACAGCAATCACGGCGACAAAAAAGGCGGTTACTTTTTTCATAATGTTTAATATCCTAATGGCTTAGACGCACGAAGCGTTCTAAAGTTCACGAAGCGGCGCATATTTGTTCGCGTATTCCGCTAAAATCGTTGGCGCATTCAGTTGGACGGCTCGCGTCTTGGCGCGGCTCCACAACTCACGGGCGGCATCCGTTTCGCCGCGCATCCCTTTCACGTATGCCCACGGACAGAGGTATTCCAAACGTTCGCGCCCGGCTTCGGTGCGCCCGTCGCACACGGCATAGTCGCGGTCGGCGGCGGACAGAAGCGCGGCGTCGGTCTCGCCCCCCTGCCGGAACCGGTGGACGAACAGGTATGCCCGGTTCTGATAGACGATGCCGCTTGCCTCGGCGGAAAGCCATTCACCCGGCACGAGTTCCGCCAAAAACGACAGTATTTCCTGCGCCTTGTCCAGCGAATCCGCCGTATTGTCGGTGATATAGGCGATGACGAGAGCGACCCACGCCTTGATATAGCCCGCGTCCAGACCTACCGCTGCTTCGTAGGAAATAATCGCGGCGTTCGCGTCTTTGTTTTGATACAGCGCGACCTGTCCGGCTTCAAACGATTTCACTGCGTTCGCGTCGAGCGAATCGGCGGGCCAGACGCCGGTTCCGGTGCGCCGTGCGATTAGATGCGCCGGGTTGGATTCAAAAAATCGGGCGGACAGCGAATGCTCGGCGGTCGGTTTGTCATCGGTGACGGTATGGCGCGGATAGGCGACGGGCGCGGAATCGGTTACGAGTGGCATGAGTTTTCCTTCGGCAGTCACGCGGAAGCCCGTGGTGACGGGAGAATATTCCCGTACCCGAACCGTCGTGTTTGCCTTGTTCCATTGCATCATTGTATCCGTTTCCTCCTGCCATAACCCGCTAAAAGTCCGCGTAAGATTTGGCATTTGATATGAAACGTTTTTTTCGCGGGGCGTGTGACGGGTTCGGATAATTTTTGTTGACAGCGATAAACTTCCGCGTTACAATAAACAAACTACTTTGTTTCACAAACCTAATGGAGAAACGACCGATGAACAACGAATCAAACCCAACCGGCAACGACAAACCCGACCCCATTACCAACCCCATCAGCGAATGGCGTGGCTTCCGGCGCGAAGGCGACCTTACCCCCACGCTCCGCGAAAACGGCTACCGAATCGCCGAAACAGAAATCGGAGCCGGCGTCCGCTTGCCGGTAAAAAAGAGCGGCGATATTTTGCTCGTGTTCACCGTCACGGTTTGCGTTCTCGCGGTTCTAATGGAATCGTTCGCGCACATTTTAGCCAACGTGTTCGCCGACCCTCTGCCGCATTTCGGCTACCTTGCGGCGTACCTGCTCGCTATCGCCGCCCCGATTTACGTGGCACGGGTGGTGAAAACCGATGCGCCCGGCGCGAATCAGCGTATCGTTGCCGTCGCTGCGAACGGTGTATCGCTCCTGATGGCGGGCGTGATGAGCGTCGGGCTACTTCCGATTGCGCCGTTCGCAGCTGTCGGCGTCGTATTTTTCGGCTTCGGACTCCTCGGCTTGTCGCCGTATTTTCTGCTCTGGCTTTCGCTCCGGCAGTTCTTTGAACTGCGCCGACAAGCGAAAACGCCGGACGCCCTACCGCTTCCCGCGTCCGCCTTTTGGGCAACCGCCGCCACGCTCACCGCGACCACGTGGGTGCTGTTCCTCCAACCGTTCGTTTCCGGTGCTTTGATAGCGCGGGTGATTGACGTGCCGGGCGTCTCGCCCCGCATTGAACGCCAAACCGCCGACGCCTTGAACCGAATCGGCGGCGAAAACGCCCTGCTGATTTTGTCGTACCGGACGCCCTTGCCGCTTTGGGAACGCTCCGGCGTCAATATCGCCCGCGCCTTTTCGCCGCTGGGTAGCCGTTACAACCGATGGAACGAGTGGTTCTACGGCGGTTCTTGGGTAGACACGACCACGGTGAAGCAAGCCCGCCGATTGTTCTATCTTTCGAGCGGCAAATCGTTCGGGCAGGGCGTCGTGCCGTGGAGTATCTCGAACCACCGTTCCGAGCAGTGGGTGAACGACATTGCCGCTGAGGATGTCGGTGGAACCCGCGTCGGGCGCGACGCGCCGGGCATTTCGCTCAAGAGCAAAACCGGCTCTGCCACGGTCAACCCCGCGACGGCGACCGGAACCGCCGACATGACACTCGTTTTTGCGAACGCTTCCATCGCGGCGAGCGAAGCCCGCGCCGAGATTCTGCTCCCGCCCGGCGCGGTCTGTCATCAAGCGTCGCTTTGGATCAACGGCACGGAACGTCCCGCCGCGTTCGGGGCATCGGCAACGGTGCGCCGCGCTTATACGGAAGTTGTCGTGGTCGAGCGGCGTGACCCGCTTTTGGTCACGATGCCCGTACCCGGCAAACTTCTGGTGCAGTGTTTCCCGGTTCCGGCGAAAGGCGAAATGAAGATTCGCCTCGGCATGACGTTCCCACTATCGCCCGACCCATCCGACCGACGCAAGTTATCGGTCGCACTTCCGGCGTGGGGTGCGGTGAACTTCGCCGGGGCGGGAACCCTCGCGGACGCTCTACCGGTGCGCGACGCCCTGACCGGCAAGCCCCCAGTGTTGCCGCTAACGCTTGCCCCCGGCGCGTCGTGGAGTGCGAAAGCATCGGCGCGGCAACCGGTGCGCCTTCTCGTGGCAATTGATGAATCGGCGGAAATGACGGATGTGTTTAACGGCGCGGCGCAAACTGCCCTAAAGAACGCGCTGGCGAACTTGCCCGCCGGTTCCACGGTGCGATACGCTCATCCCGGCAACGTTCCGCCGCGCCAGTTCTACGCCGGACACGACAACGTGCCGACTCTGACGCGGGCGTTACAACGCGGCGACGCCGACACGGTGCTGTACGTTCACGCCGGGTTGCCGGAAGCCGTCGCCGATGCCGCGCCGCTCGCGCTCGCCGCGAAATCGCTTCCCGC
>JACMIU010000650.1 GCA_014380985.1 Armatimonadota bacterium
CAGTCCTTTATCCTGCAATTGTTGGCGCACCTTCAGCGGATTGGCGGCCGGATGATCGACTTTGTTGACGGCAACAATGATCGGCACCTTCGCGGCTTTGGCGTGACTCAAGGCTTCGAGTGTTTGCGGCATGACGCCATCGTTGGCCGCCACTACGAGAATAACGATGTCCGTGACGTTGGCGCCGCGGGCGCGCATGGAACTGAACGCCGCGTGACCGGGCGTGTCGAGGAACGTGATTCGTTGCCCGTCAATATCCACCTGATACGCGCCGATGTGCTGGGTAATCCCGCCCGCTTCGCGGTCGGCGACCGTTGTTTTGCGAATCGTATCAAGGAGCGTGGTTTTGCCGTGGTCAACGTGACCCATGATTGTCACCACGGGCGGGCGCGACGTCATTTCAATCTGCGTCGTGCCGCGCACCGCTTGCGTCGTTCCCCGCGCTTTTTCGCCGGAACCGACCCCGTTTGCGGGGGTGGGTTTGCGCGTCGCCACGCCGTTCACGGTCGCACCGGGCGCGGGTGTCGCCGCTTTGTTGTCGGAAACCGTTGCCGTCGCCGTTGCCGGAGCCACCGGCGCGATTGTCATCACCTGCACGGTGCGACCGAGTTTGCTGGCGATTCGGCTGATGGCGTCCCCGGCAAGGCGTTGGTTGACCGCGGCTAAAACGCCGAGGTTCATGAGTACCTTTTGAATATCGCCCGCCGAAACACCGAGGCGGTCGCCTAAGTCTTTCACGGTGATATTCGCCGGAACCTCGATAACCGCGCCGGGTTCAACGGACGCGGGCGCGGCGGTTGCGGCAGGTTTCGCCGAACCATTTGTTGCCGCAACAGGGGGTGCCGCGTCCGCGCCAAGTGCGCCGCGCAGTTTGCCCGCCGTTTCATCGTCTAATTCGCTTGCCGGAGATAATTTGGCGATGCCGATTTCCCGACCGAGTGCCATCATTTCCGTATTCGTTTTGCGTAATTCACGCGCCAAATCAAAAAGTTTGATCGGCATAATTTCCACTCCTCGCTTCCTTAAGCCTTGTTCGTCTACTGGTTCATAAATTGACTCCTACGGCGAATCTGTTGGTCAGATTCAACCGGCTCCCGTTTTCGGGAGGAACCACAAAGCAATGTCGTATTTGTTAATTATTGTGCGTATTTTGCTTACGCAAGAAAAAGGAACGGTCGCAATGCCCCCGAAAATGGGGACACGCGCCGCTCCGTGCCGTTTGCAACCGTGAAATAAGCGCGAACCGTTCAACAGCCGGGGAACGCTATCGCTCTCCCTTCGCTTCGTATTCGCTTGTTCGCTTGTTCGCAGTTTACGACATGGTAGTCGCGCCTTTCTTCTCGGTGCTATCGTCCGTGATTGCTATCCGCAATTCGTCGAACACCGTTTCCGTAATCGCTACTTTGAGTGACCGCTCGAACGCTTTGCGTTTTTGCGCGGTCGTCACACATTCCGGGGTCTGACACACATACGCGCCGCGCCCCGACATTTTTCCCGTTGGGTCAACCACCACGCCCGCGCCTTCCGGTAGACGCACCACGCGGAGCAGTCCGCGTTTGCCGCCGGTCGTGCGACAGGCGACGCAGGTGCGAACCGGAACCCGGCGCACTTTGTGAGCCGCCGGGGTAACGGCTACGCTACTGGTCATCCGCCTCGTCCCCAAAGGTAATCGGAGGAAGCAACGCTTCGGCTTCCGGGTCTTCGGGAGCGTCCACGAGTTGCGCCGCCGCTTCCAAGAAGGCTTGTTTCGCCACCTGCGATTCGGAGCGAATATCAATTCGCCATCCGGTCAGTCGTGCCGCGAGGCGAACGTTTTGTCCCGCCTTGCCGATAGCGAGCGACAATTGATTATCCGGCACAACCACAAACGCCGATTTCGCTTCTTCGTCGAGTTGCACCGACGACACCCGTGCGGGCGAAAGCGACTCGGTGATGAACTGCTTGTTGTCAAGGCTCCAGCGAACGATGTCAATTTTCTCGTCGAACAGTTCGTTGACGACGGCTTGCACACGCCCGCCCCGGTGTCCGACGCACGCGCCCACGGCGTCTACGCGATCGTCTTTCGATGCCACAGCGATTTTACTGCGCTGTCCGGCTTCGCGGGCGACCGACTTGATTTGTACGACGCTTTCCTGCAGTTCAGGCACTTCCAGTTCAAACAGTCGGCGAATCAGCGACGGGTGAGTGCGCGAAACAATGATTTGCGGCCCCCGGTTTCCCTGCTTTACGTCCACGATAAACACTTTGATTCGGTCGTTGAAGCGGTACGCCTCGCTCGGAACCTGCTCCTTGATACTCAGGATGCCTTCTTTTTTGCCGAGCGCAATAACGACATTGCCGCCTTCGCGCCGCGAAACGGTTCCGGTTTCAATCGTGCCAATCTTATCGAAATACTCTTTGAAATCCCGGTCGCGTTCCGCGTCGCGCACCGATTGTTGCAACGTTTGCTTACCAAGAAGCGCACCGATACGCCCGATTTTCTCGATGTCGCGTTCGCTCAGCGGTTCTTCCACGGTATCACCGACTTTGGCGTCGGGTTTATGGTCGGTTTGCGCTTCGGCAACCGTGATTTGCGTGAACGGGTTTTGCACCGCGTCCACGACTTCAATCAAACGGAAAATGCGAAACGGGGATTTACCGCCGCCGCCCATTTCGATACGGATATTGACATCCTGATCGGTTCCCAGACTTTTCTGGTACGCTTTGGTCAATGCCTTTTGAATGCCGTCCAGAATCGTGGAACCGGACAGTTCCCGTTCGCGCTCTAATTGTCGTAGGGCTTCGTTAAACTCGGCACTCATGTTTTTTACGTCTCCCGTTCTGAAAAAATGGTGCTTCTAAAGATAGGTCAGTTCGCTCTTCGTTGTCTTAAACGACGCAAAGAGCGGAACCGCGTGGCGGCCCCGCTCTTTGCTTAAATTGCGTTGGGTTACCCCTACAAGCCGACTTTCACCGACTTGCGCCTAAATCATTCGCACAAGGGATTATATCACGCGCTTAATCGCCGATGCAACCGGCGATTAATGCACAGGGATACGAACTACCCTTTGGCTTGGAACGACTGAATCGCGTGTTTGAACACGGTAATTTCGTCGCGGTTTTCGTCGCCGATACAAACCGCCTCCTCGTCAAACCAGCGCACAATGCCTTCGAGAACCGTGCCGTTCATCAGGGTGAACGCCATCGAGCGGCGTTCGTCACGGGCGCGAATCATTTCCGAATCGCTACGTTTTACCGGGGCGGGGCGTTCGTTACCCCCACTGGTTCCAAAACTCATGGCATTATTTCCTTTCGCATTGTGCGCTTGATGTTTGTGTTACACTTCGGCGGTCGGTTCCGTCGCCGGTGCTTCCGTTACAACGGTGGTTTCGGCTACCGGTGTAGCCACGACATCGGTTGTCGGCACGGCATCGTTCGCCGGTGCGCCATCATTCGGTCGTTCGGCTCGCGGCGCGTTGTTATCGCGGCGCGGTCGTTCGCCGCCGTCGCGTCGGTCACGCGGAGGCGCGGCGTCACGATACCCGCCCCGATCCCCACGGTCATCGCGTCGGTCGCCACGTCCGCCTCGGTCGTTTTGCGGGCGCGGTGTAGGCGTGGTCTCCGAGGCGCGGCGCGATACCGGTCGGCTAATCTTCTGTGCGGCAGGTGCGGCAGCCGATCCGGCTCCGGTAATGGCAATGCCTTTAGCCGCCGCTTTTTTTCGCTCTTCAAGCCGCTTTCGGGTGCGGCGCAACTCTTTTTGTCGAACTCGCATAAATGGTTCGTTCAATCCTTTCTCACGGCAGAAACTTCGTTTCGCCCGATTCGCCGCCCGCTGATTCAAAAATACCGGTCACGACGCTGATACAACGGGGCAGTATACCGCGTAGGTACGCGAACCGCCAAGACGGAGAAGTCCCCCACGCCCTAAAGGTCACAGGAGGCGAAAACGAGACAGGCAAAACTCGTTTTGCCGATGCGCCTGTTTTACCCGCCACTACAATGACCCGGCTTCCCGCCTCACCTCCGACCCTTACGTCGCCGCTTGCTCAACGCGAATATCGCCGCTCACCGTGGACGCGGTGAGCCGTGTGCCCGCGCCGGTTCCGAGTGTTTCGTTCGCTGTTACCATTCCTGAAACGTTCACCGTTTTTTGCGTGTTTCCTGTGCCAATTGGCAACGGGAACAGTTCGGCTTCCACGTCGCCGCCCTTGCTCGACAGTTCGAGTATCGCGTTCGTCTCGCGGGGAAGCCTTGTTTCAATATCGCCCGATACCGCCGACAGTTTCACCGTGCCAGCGGAAAGTGGGGAGCGCGGCTTGTATTCGAGCGACCCCGAAACCGTGTCCAACGTGGAGCTTTCGTCCACCGCGCTATCCGTGGCGGAAATATCGCCGCTCACCGTGCGGACGCGTAGTGTTCGCGCCGTCAGTTTTTCGATAGCCACGTCGCCGCTCACGGTTTCGATGCTAACAGTGGGCGTGGTCGCGCCACTCAGGGAAACATCGCCGCTCTGCGTGGAAGCGCGGAACGTCGCGCCGGAAAGTTTCTTGGCGTCAATGTCGCCCGACGTCGTGCCGACCGACACCGTTCCGAGTGCGTTCTCCACCATCACGTCGCCCGATGCCGTATCGCAAGCGACATCGCCGGATATATTCTCGGCGCGGGCGTCGCCGCTTTGCGTGGCTAAAATCACGGCGGCGTTTTTGATATTCTTCGCCGACACATCGCCGCTCGGCGACATCAAGGAGATTTTGAACGGCGGCGTAGCGTCCGGCACGAATACCTTCAAATCGAGCGACGCCCGGCGCACCTTTTGCGGATGCGCCACCGAAACCGTCACGCCGTCCGCGCCCGGCTCCACCACCAGTTGAATCTGCGCGGCAATATCCTCGGCGGCGGCACGATCCGCCCCCCAAACCTTCAGCACCCCGGCAACGCGCACTTCGGGAACGTCCGCGCCCACGGCTTCGATACTGCCGATGGTATTTTTGACGCGAAACGTGCCGCCCGCCGGAACGGTTGCCGACGCTTCACGCGGGGCGGCGATTTGCGGCTCGCCCTGAATCGCTTCAAGGTTGATGTTCAAATCCACCGACAAATCGCCGATGGACGAGCGCACCTGCCGCCCGATGCGCCGCGCCTGACGCCGGGCGGTCGCCGCGATTCGCTTCGGGTCAATGCCGCGCAGGGCATCGGCGATATTTCGCGCGCCGGGAACATCCTTCAGCGCGTCGGCAACGGTGTCCCACGGCTTCTGTTCGCCGCTATTTTGCGCAGATTCGATTTTGGTTTCGGCGGCGGACAGTTGCTCCTGCATTCCGGCGACTTTTTCACGGGCGGCGGCGATTTTGGCGCGGGCGCGGGAAAGCGTTTCCGAGTCGGCGACCGGCTCGTCGTCCTCGTCGTCCAGTTCGGGCGGCATGGGCGGCATGGGCGGCATGGGCGGGAGCGTCCCATCGGCGTACTGCGGCGGCGCAGGAACCGTGGTGGAGGCGGGCGGCGCGGGCTGGGCAGGAGGCGCGGCGGGTTTAGTGTCCACGGCGGACAGCAGTTCACTCGCTTGTTCGGCGGTAATCGTGCCGTCTTGGAGCATCTTCAAAATCAGCAGGTTTTCTTCTTTAGCCATTATTTTCTCTTTCTTGGTGGCACACGGTTTATTTTTTTCGTAAGGCTTCGGCGGCGTCGGCGGGGGACAATCGCCCGGCTTGCACGTCGTGTAAAATCTGTTGGCGGGCGACCGTCGCCTGCGAGGCGTCCGAACCCATGATAGGCATGGGGGACGCGGGGCGCGTCACCGTTTCGAGGGCGGCGACGGCGGCGTCTAATCGGGCGCGAACGGTGGGGTAGGAAACGCCGAGTTCGCGCTCGACATCACGTATAACGCCCCGGCAGAGCAAAAAGGTTTCGGCAAAGCGTTGATGCTCGGCGGGGAGCCGTGCGAGGGGCGGCGACTCGAACGCGCCGGAAAGCCGGGTGTCGCAGTGGGTGCAACTCAGTTCGCTGACGCGCATCGCGGCGTCGCAGACGGGGCATTGGGTGATGATTCGCTTCGTCATGGAAAAGTCATTCACGCTCGCTATCGGTTTAGTATAATGACAATGTTTATTTTTCGCAAGGGAAAAGTTAAATATGTTGAGAAATTATTGACTAAGGAATAGAGTGCGGGGATGTACCTCCACCGGTTGGGGGCATTCCGCCTGAGTATCCTGCGGATACGACGCTTCATGGGAGACGAGGGCGAACCGGTTGGACGATGCGCCGTGCCATCCTTCACTGCCTACCCGTATCCGCAGGATACTCAGGCGGAATGCCCCCAACCGGTGGATGGTACATCCCCGCACCACCGGCGGTGGAACGCAATCGTGCCAAAGAAGGTATACTGATAACATGAACCGACCGAATACCAATTCTCTCTTCGCCCGCCCCGCTGCGTTTCTCGCCGTCATCATCGGTGTCGGAACCGCGCTTTACGTCGCGTCGCAAACCGTGACGCCACCGGCGAACGCCGCCAAACAGGAAAAAACCATGATAGGACAGCCCGCCCCCGCCTTTTCTTTGCCCGACCAGAACGACAAAACCGTGAAACTTGCCGATTACAAGGGCAAGTGGGTCGTGTTGGCGTTCTATCCCGCCGATATGACCGGCGGATGCACGATGCAAAACCGCTCGTACACCGAGCATAACGCCGAGTTCGCCGCGAAAAACGCCGTAGCGTTCACCGTTTCGACGCAGGATTCCGCCAGCAAACGCGAGTTTTGCACCCGCGATTCGCTGACGCACACCCTACTTTCCGATGTGGGCGGCAAAGTGGCGAAATCCTACGACGCTCTGATGGACAACACGACGTATGCGAACCGCTGGACATACTACATCAAGCCGGACGGAACCATTGCGTACATTGACAAAGCGGTCAGCGTCGGTAAAGCCGCGACCGATTCGCTCGCCCTGCTCGACAAATTAGCCAAAGAAGACAAGGCGAAATAAGGTGCGCGTATTCCACATTCGCCATCTTCTTTGCGGCGCGGCGGCGGCAATTGTTGTCGTTGCGCCGGTTCGGGCGCAGTCCACAACCACTGTCGCCGTTCCCGCGATTGATGCCGCCGGTCTCAAAAAACAGGTTGCGGCGCGTAAGGGCAAAATCGTGGTGGTGAATCTGTGGGCGTTATGGTGCGGGCCTTGCGTCAAGGAATACCCGGCACTGGTCAAGTTCGGCAACGCCCAAGCAAAGCGCGGCGTGGAACTGGTCACGGTGTCGTTCGATACCCCGAAGCGCGACGCGGCGAAAGTGGCGGCGTTCGTGAAGAAAAACGGGCAAAAGCGCGGGGCATTCATCAACGGCGCGGGTTTAGACCCTGAAGGCTACCCGCAGTATTTAGACCCGAAACTGCCCGCCGATTCCGATTTCGCCCTGCCGCGCACGTATATTTTCGACCGCAAAGGCAAACTCGTCAAAGCCCTGACCGGCGAACAATCCGACGCGAGCCTTGCGAAAGCGACGGCGGGACTTTAGGAACGGTGGAAATCGCCCTGCCCGCCGACTGGCAAACCGCGCTTTCCGCCGAAACCGCGAAGCCGTACTTCGCCGACCTGTCTGCGTTCGTGGACGCCCAGCGCGAAACGCACACCGTTTTCCCACCCGCGTCCGACGTGTTCAACGCATTTTTACTGACGCCGCTCGCGTCGGTCAAGGTGTTCATTTTGGGGCAAGACCCGTACCACGACGACGGACAGGCACACGGTTTGGCGTTCTCCGTTCTCCCCGGCGTCAAGCCCCCGCCGTCTTTGCGTAACATCTTCAAGGAACTGCAAAGCGACCTCGACATCGAAACCCCGAAAAACAGCGGCGATTTGTCGCCGTGGGCGCGGCAGGGCGTCCTTTTGCTGAACACCGTGCTGACCGTTCGCGCTCACGAAGCCGCGTCGCACAAGGGCAAGGGCTGGGAAACGTTCACCGACGCTGTGATTGCCACCGTATCCGCGAAGCCGGAGCCGGTGGTATTCGTTCTCTGGGGCGCACACGCGCAGAAAAAACGCCCTCTGATTGACGATACGCGGCACACGGTTTGGGCGTCCGCGCACCCGTCGCCGCTGTCGGCGAACGCGGGCTTTTTCGGCTCCAAGCCGTTCAGCGCGGTAAACGCCGCGCTCGAATCACGGGGGCAAACGCCGATTGACTGGCGACTGTCCTGATTGGGTTTTGGCATCCACCGACGCGGACACGTGGGGCGAATTCCCCGCGGGGGAAACACGCCGCCCCGGTTCATTTGCCCCTCTTGCTTGCGCCAGAAAAACTTGCTCCAATCCGATAGTTTTGTGGTATAGTGTGCTAACGATTTTTCGGACGAAATCTTGTCGCGCTATCGCAACCGAAGGCGGAACGGTGCGCTTATCTATTTAACCCGCTTGGAAGCGACGCCGCTTCCGGCTATTTAAAGAAACCGCGCCTTTGCCAGCACATTGCAAGGCGCAAAAAGGATGTGCAACCATGACTCGTTTTCTTGCATCGGCGGCATTGCGCCGTCTGTTTTCGGCGGCTTGTGCGGGCGTCGCGCTCGCCACGGTGTTCGGCGTTTCCGAAGCACGCGCCGACTTCACGTTCAACCTCGGCAACCTGTTCGTGGATGACGATTTCAATAACGGCAACTTTCTTCTTTCGGCAACCCTGCCCGTGGGAACGTATACGTCGTATGAAGTTACTACCGACTGGACGGACGATTTCGATGCGCGGTCAATCGAAGCCGCTTGGGAATTGACAAATGCGTCCTCCGTGGTGTCGAGTTCGACGACCTACGCGACCTCCGATACCGCGATAGGTGCGGCGGAAAACGGCGATGCGACCACGCTCTCTTGGTCGGGCGACTTTAGCACGCCGTACAGCAACGGGCCGCTTTACTTCATTCCGTACCAAATATTCAGTGGCTCGTCGGCAAACTGGAGCAACACGATAGTCACGCTCCGAAGCATAAACACCCCGACCTCGACGTCGTTCACTCTGCCCGCCAACGGCGAAAAGTTCACCGCCACTGGTGAACTTTCGCCGCAAAGCGTGGTTTGGTACGACTTCGTTTATGGCGGTGAGGAACTTACTATAGACACGCTCGGCTCGCAACTCACCGGGGGGGCGGATGGCGATAATGACACCGAACTCGCCCTGTACGACGCTCTGGGAACGCTGATTACCACCAACGATCAAGGGTTCGATGAGGGAAGCGAAAGCCTCTTGGCTAATTTCTCCGCATCTTTGACGCCGGGGGACAAATACTATATTGCCTTAGGCGCGTTTGACACGGTTTTCGACGACGATTTCTCCGTGACCCCCTCTTCGGAGGCATCGGGAACGTTTCAACTCAACGTCACCAACGTCACCAACGTCACCGTTGTGCCGGAAGCGGGGTCGGTCGCGCTTCTCGGTATCGGCGGCTTGCTCGGCACTACCCTCGCGGCGCGGCGCAAAAAAGCGTAGCGAATCACCGGACGCGGCAGGGGTTTCGCCTCCTGCCACCTTTTTGCTTGCAACTTTGCCGTAGGTTACGGGGTCGGTATAAGCACCTATGATTACTTCGCCCGAAGTCGAACCCACCGCCGAACCGCAGTCGCCGCGCACCGCGCCGCCGACCACGCGCCCCGACGATGCATTCCGGCACGGTTTCTTTTTCACGCTGGGTCTCGCCACGGTGGCACTGATTCTATTCGCTACTTGGAAAACGCTCGACGCGGTGATGGCGATTGCCGCGC
>JACMIU010000651.1 GCA_014380985.1 Armatimonadota bacterium
CTCGGTTCCGACGGCTTCCCCGGCGCGAATTAGGTAGTTGAAGGCGACTTGATCGCGCCAGATTTTCTTAAACGATTCGTTCATCGTAAACACGCGCCGGTGCGCGAACCAGTCGCATACCGCCTCCCACTTCTGCATAAACGCCGCGAACCGACTCCCCGCTAAGACGAACTGCCCGGCGTTTAGCGGGTGTTTCCACCAGTGCCGTCGCCACATATCCGCGTCAAAGTAGAGGGCGTCAATGATGCCCGACGTGAAATACCGGTCGTCCTGCGGAAAGTAGATGAACGTTTCGGGAAGGTCGAAAAGCGGGGCGACCGGGCGGCAAGCGAGAATATCGGCGTCTAAGAATAGAACCCGGTCATACGCCGCAAAGTCAAAGTAGCGGTAGCACGCGATGCGAATCGCCACCGATTCTTTGGCGTCGGCGAGCGGCAACACGATATTTTGCGACCCGCGATAGGTGAACGCCCGGTCGGAAAACACCAGAATCTCGCCGGAATACACGCCGAAATCGCGGAGTGCATCTATCGAAAGCCGTAGGTTTTCGTAAAACGTGTCGCCGCCAAACACGGTGTAGTAGACGAGATTTGCCACGTTGAAGGATTTGCGTTACAGGCTTCCGTCAAACTCCAACGAAATATCCAAGGCGGGTGCGGAGTGCGTCAGTGCGCCGACCGAAATCAGATGAACGCCGGTTCGCGCAATCGCGCCCACGGTAGACAGGTTGACGCCGCCCGACGCTTCCGAAGTCGCTCGGTCGCCGATTAGCGCAACGCCTTCCGCGAGCATTTCCAGCGGCATATTGTCCAGCAGAATAATATCCGCGCCGACTTCCAACGCTTCGCGCACTTCAACCAGCGATTTGCATTCGACTTCGATTTTCAGCGTGTGTCCCGTCGCTTCCCGCGCCCGCGCCACGGTCTCTTTAATGCCACCGCCCGCCGCGATATGATTGTCTTTAATCAAAACGCAGTCGTACAACCCGAAGCGATGGTTAAAGCCGCCGCCACAGCGCACCGCGTACTTTTCGAGAATCCGAAGCCCCGGCGTAGTCTTGCGCGTGTCCACAATCCGCGCCCGTGTTCCGGCGACCTGCTCGACAAAACGCGCCGTCATCGTCGCCGTGCCGCTCATGCGCTGTAGCACATTCAGGGCGACCCGCTCGGCGGTCAGCAAGGCGCGGGCAGAACCGGTAATCGTCGCCAAAGGTTGACGGTCGGTAATCGCGTCGCCGTCGGTGGCGTGTGGCTCCCAGACCACGCCGTTGTCCACCATCGAAAACGCCCGGCACGACACCGCAAGCCCCGCCAATACCCCGCCCGCTTTCGCCAACACCGTCGCCCGCGTCTGATGACCCGCGGGAACGCAAGCGTTTGCGGTAATATCGCCCGACCCGATGTCCTCGGCTAAGGCACGTTCGAGTATCGGCTCATATTGCAGGGGTAACAAGTGTTGCATAGCGGTAGTATACCTTTTCCCCTTTTCTTTTTTTGTCCTACGCGGACGGCGGCAACGCTTCGTTGCATCGTGTATGGGGCTTTCCGACAAGCCGTTTGATTTCGCGGTGTTCGTCCTTTTTCGGATTCGCCGGCAAACAGAATTTTGTGTGCACAAACAGTAAGTCGGCGGATACGAAAAAACAGCCAGCGGACACCGCAAACAAAAATCACAGCGCGCGGAGCTCCC
>JACMIU010000652.1 GCA_014380985.1 Armatimonadota bacterium
GCGTCAGCGGGCAAGGGCTTGCGGGCGGAGCCGGGACACCGGGACGCGGCGATGCTCGCTCAAACGGCGCGGGTGGCGGAAGCGGCACCGGCATCGGTGGCGGTAGCCCCCGTGGTGGAAGCGGTAACGGTATCGGCGAAGACGCGGGGCGCGGAACCGGACGTGGCAATGGCAATGGTAGCGGGCCCGGCGGTTCCGGCAAGGGCGTTGTCGGGCGTAACGATGGCGGCGTCGGCTCCGGTCGGGGTGGCACGGGAACCGGCGCGGGCGAGTTCGGCGTCAAGGGCGGTGTCGGTAACGGCGCGAATATCAACAGCAAGGGAACCGGAACCGCGACCGGCGTCAAGGGCGCGGCGGTTGCTATTGAAGCAAGGGGCAACGGCGGCGCGGGAATTGTGACGCAAAAAGTTGGGCAACAGGAAGACCGCAAGGGCAACGGCCCGATTCAGGTGAAAACCGACGACGCGCCTGACACCCGCAAGGTGACTGCACCTTCGGCGGGAGGACTGGGAACCAAGGTGGATACGACAAGAGGGTTCGCCGCGAAAGAGAACGCACGGGCGACCCGTTCCCCGCGTCCGCGTATCACCGAGGAGATGAAAGCGGCGGCGCAACGCTCCGCAGTGGTGGAGTTCACCATCGGCGCGAACGGTTCGGCGAGTGCAAGGCTTACCACGTCGTCCGGCAATGCGGATGTGGACGCGGCGGTAATGGCGGCGGCGAACGGCTGGCGTTGGAAAGCCGCAACCAGCGGTGGAACGCCGGTGGCGAGCAAGCAGATCATCACCTTCAACCCGAACGAGTAGAAACGGTTGACGAAAAGCAAAACGCCCCCCGAAAAAATCGGGGGGCGTTTTTATGGTTTCACCGAATACGCCAAATCTTCGTGAAACGCATACGCCCGGTGCGCCGGAACGGAGAACAGTTCGCGTGTCCCGGCGTTGCCGTTGTAGCGAAGCGCAGTCAACGCGCCGCCGAACACGCACCCGGTATCCAGATTGATCGTGTTGTTTCGCTCCGGCACAAGAACGAAGCGGCGACCGTTTGGCGCGGTGTGCCAAGCAAGAAAGGGCGCGGGCGTGTGACCGTAGGCGATAAACGCCGCGCCGTCGTACTCCGCCGCCCAGTCATGGCGCAGGGGTTTGCCGGTGACAGGCTCGAAGCCGCGCACGTCGCCGTAGAGCGTGTGCGCTTTCGCTGCGCCGTGGTGTATGCCGATCCACTCGGCGCGAATACCGGCGTGAGCGACAATTAACTTGCCGTCGTCCAAGATCAAGTGCGACGGCGCGGGCGCGAGGTATGTCAGAATATCTTGCGTCAGCGTTTCGCGCTGTTCGGTGGGTAAGGCGTTCAGTTGCGCCACCGTGCCATCGAGTCCGTGCGTTTGCTTGACTTTCGCGCCGCGTAAGAAACGGAACAGTTTATCGTCATGGTTGCCGGGGGCGAAAAGCGCGAGGTTCGCGGCGACCATCCGCGCCGCCAGAGACAAAACACCGACCGAATCGTCGCCCCGGTCGGCTAAATCGCCGACGAAAACCGGCATGAAGCCCGCCGCATGGCGCGGCAAGCCGGCCGTGCCGGTTTCGTAGCCGAGTGCGGCGAGCAATTCGTTTAGTTCGGTCAGGCAACCGTGGACGTCGCCGATTATATCATAGCGGGAAGTTTCCATCGTGCCTACTGTATCGCGGTAGGGCGTGGGACGCTAAACGTCCGATTTACCCGAAAATACGCCGGTACAGGTCGGTCTGCAAAA
>JACMIU010000653.1 GCA_014380985.1 Armatimonadota bacterium
CGTCACCGCGAAGCCGTCAAGCCGCTTAAAGACGCACTTACCCGCGACCGAAACGACGCGCTGGCGGCGATGACTCTGGCGACGCTTTATCTGCACTGTGGATCGCCCGACCGTGCGGCGACCGAGTTCGCCCGCGCAAGGCGAATCGCGCCCGGCGATGAGTTGGCGACGCGGGGGGCAATCCTTGCCGAACTTGCCGCCGGGCGTGTCGCCAAAGCGTCCGCGCTGGTGAAGGGAACAGATGCACCGATTATCGGCGATTATGTGCGCTTTTTGTCCGGCGATGTCGCTTCCCTTGTGCCGAAGTACGCCGCCGTTAATGCCGATGAGTCGGACGCGCTACGCCTTGAACTCGCCGCGTTTGTCGCCGAGCGTACCAAAAATACGTCGCGGGCGAAATCGCTTTTCGCCGCTCTACTTGACCGTGCCGACCGGAAGCGGTTGCAGGAAGATACCGCGCTCGTTTTCCTGTTTGATGACGCGCAACCGGCGCAAGGATGCGCCGCGAAACTCGCGTCGGCGATTGGTTTTGCCGAGGCGAAGCCGAACGCCGCGCCGCTTTCCGGTCGCGTTACGCTGGTTCCGCCGAAGGAAGTTGCGCCCCGAACTATCGGCTACGTCGCCTATTCCGTGGATGGCGGCGTTTATTCGGCGTCTACGAACTTCGCGCCGTTTGTTTGCGATTGGAATACAGTGCGCATCCCGAACGGCGATTACACGCTCCGAACGCAGGTTTTCGACGGCAACCAACGTCTTGTTAAAGAAACGGCGCGAACGGTGACGGTGCGGAACGCGCAAAGCGCGGCGGCGACCAGTTTGCTGTCGCCCGGCGAACGCGCCGATTTGCGACGCCGGTTAGCCGTCTTACTTGCTCCGCGTCCGTCGAACAAGTCCGCGCATTTCGCGCTTGCCGGGTACGCGGCACGTGACGGAGATTCCGAAACCGCGCTGTCGCATATCGAATCGGTGGTAGCGATTGATCCCGGTTTCGGCAATGCCCGCGCTTCGCTGAAAACGTTCAACCGGCAGATGGCGGGTCCGTGCGAGGGCGTGTGGAAGGGCGAAACGACGGAGAAAATCGTCGCGCTGACGTTCGATGATGGTCCCAATTCCGCGCCGCATCGCACTCCGGCACTGCTTACCGCGCTTAAGGAGGTGGGCGCGACGGCAACGTTTTTCGTGGTTGGCAAGATGGTGGAAAAGTCGCCGGACTTGGTGACGCGAATGTTTGACGATGGTCACGAAATAGCCAATCACTCGTATTCGCACCCGAACCTGACATACTTGACGCCGCTCGCGGTGCAAGCCGAACTGTGCCGAACGTCGGTGTTGGTGCGCGACCTTACGGGATCGCGCCCGCGCTTCTACCGTCCGCCCGGTGGCAACTTCAACACGGCGACGGTGGACGCCGCCCGCTCACTCGGCTTGGCGGGCGCATACTGGACGTTAGACGCGATACGTTTGGAAACCGCGCCGCTTCCCCCCGCCGAACTGACGAAATATGTTTTGCAGAACGTGCGCCCCGGCTCGATTGTGCTACTGCACAACGCGCCGGAAAACACGGTGGCGGCGGTCGGCAATATCGTGCGCGGCTTGCGCGAACGCGGGTACAAATTAGTCACGATGACCGAACTATTGAAGCGTAGCAAGCCGGTGCTAAAGGGGGCGGCGACGCCGAAACGCGCCAATATGTTCGATGGTGGCGAGTAGAAACGGTATAATTAGTGGCAGGAGGTTTGTTATGAGTACACCCACATTGACCACATCAGCAACTTTACTGGACGTATTGCCGAAACCGAAAACACATCGAGAGCGTTTAGCCGTGCTGGACGCCATGCTGGACGAACTGCGTGAATCAGAAGCGCGAGCCGTTGTCAGCAACGAACGTAGCAAGCAGGTTTGGCGTGAAATTGACGCTTTAAGTGGCGAGACACGAGCAATTCTGTCCGACTTGCGACGCAGACGAGGAGACGCTAACCGCGTGGGATAAAGTCCTCGAATGGGGTCAAAAGATAATCAACCTTTTGCGTGAAGTGGACAATCAGCGCGAACGTCTTGACCGCATTGAAAGTGAGTTGTTGTGCTTGACGCAGGAGGTGCGCGATATGGGCGACGCGATGCGTTATCTACACGATCAGCAGGTGCGCGAGCGCGACCGAGAAGATGCGAGACGTGAGCAGGACGCCGCCCGCTATGGAACCCTCGCGCTCCGTTTGGAAAACACGCTTCTTCGTGCCGGACTGGGCGTGTTGGCTATGCCACCGATGGACATTTTGCCGTCCGGCGAACGGTAAAACCGCCATGCGATA
>JACMIU010000654.1 GCA_014380985.1 Armatimonadota bacterium
CGCGCCGTTCGGGCGGGTGCGCTTTTATTCCAGCGACGGCACGACCACCGGGAGCGGTGACGACATTGGCGCGGCGTTCGACATCGTGCCGACGCTTGCCCGCCCGACATCCGCTTGGGCAAACTACTCCGGCACGGTGAGTGCCGCCAACTTCGTCGTGTTCGCGCCCTCGGCAACCACCTTGTCACAGGTTTTGAGCAACGTGATTCGCATCGAAATCACCGCCGAAGCCATTTCCGGCGTGAATGCCGAAGTGGTCGGTTTCGATAACGTGCGCTTCGCTCCCGCCGTCGCCGTGCCGGAAGCGGGTTCGCTCGCGCTTCTGTTACCCGCCCTTGCGTTGGTCAGTGCGGTCGTTGTGCGCCGACGCAAGTAGCACCGTCCCCCTATCCCCCGCCGATGGGGGATAGGGGGCAAACAGCGCAGGAATCCGCCGCCCCCGCGCCGAACGTTGCGCCATGCCCGACGTTTCCCCCGCCCCGCGCAACACGCTCTATTTCGGCGACAACCTCGATATTTTAGCACGGCACATCGCCGACGCCAGCGTGGATTTGGTCTACCTCGATCCGCCGTTCAACTCCAACCGCGATTACAACGTGCTGTTCAAAGAGCAGAGCGGTCACGATTCCCCGGCGCAAATCAAGGCGTTCGGCGACACGTGGAACTGGGCGGGCGCGGCGGCGGCGTGGGATGAGTTCGACACGGTTTGCCCTGTGCCGAAGGTCGTGGACTTGATGCACGGCTTTGTGAACGCCATCGGCAAGAACGATGTCACGGCGTATTTGGTGATGATGGCTCCGCGCCTGTATACCTGCACCGCGTCCTCAAGCCCACCGGCTCCCTCTATCTCCACTGCGACCCGACGGCAAGCGCGTACCTGCGGCTCATTCTCGACGCGCTTTTCGGCGTTCGCAACTTCCGCAACGAGATTGTCTGGCAACGCACGGCGACGAAAGGTGATGCTCGGCGTAAGTATGGCGCAGTCCACGACATCATCTTCTTTTACACGAAGTCTTCAGATTACACCTTCAACCCGGTCTATATGAAGGCAGATGACGTTTACACCGACCGTTTCAGTTTGAATGACGACGACGGGCGCGGTACGTATCGCCTTGCGCCTTTGGACAGCCCAAACCACCGCCCGAATCTCACCTACGAGTATAAAGGATATGCTCCGCCCGCGAAAGGTTGGCGCGTCAGTCGTGCATTGATGGAAGAACTTGATGCGGACGGTCGCCTTCATTTTCCCAAAAGCCCGACCGGAAGGATTGCGCGTAAGCACTATCTGGAGGAGCAAAGTGGACGCAAAGTTAGTGATGTTTTTACTGACATCTCGCCCTTGCAAGCCGTGGGCAAGGAACGCCTCGGCTACCCAACGCAGAAGCCGGTCGCGCTCCTCGAACGCATCCTCGCCGCGTCCACGAACGAGGGCCACACCGTGCTTGACCCCTTCGCCGGGTGCGGCACGACCATCACCGCCGCGCAGAAAATGGGGCGGCACTGGCTCGGCATTGATGTCACGCCCATCGCCACATCGCTGATTCAAGCCCGCCTCGAAAAGTCGTTCGGGGCGCGGGATATTCGCCTTTTGTCGAAAGACGATCCCGCGCAACGCCTCGCGTTCAACGTTGTTGGACTGCCGACCGACATGAACGGCGCACGGCAACTCTACGACAAAGATCCCCTGCACAAAGACTTCGAGATGTGGGCGGTTGGGCTGGTTCCGGCGATTCCGCAGGCGAAAAAGGGCGCGGACGGCGGCGTGGACGGCATCACGTATACGCACGATAACCCCGACAAATCCGGTAAAGTCGTGGTGCAGGTCAAAGGCGGCAAAGTCGGCGAGTCGCAAATCCGCGATTTATTCGGCACAATGACCAAGGAAAACGCCGTGATGGGCTTCTTCGTCACGCTGGAGCCGCCGACCAAAAACATGACCGACACCGCCATAAAATACGGCTTCTATAAATCGAAAAGCGGCGTCGGCAAACCGGTTCCCGTGATACAGATTCGCACGATTGAGCAACTACTTGGCGGCGACAATTTCGTCGGACCCATTTCCGGCGGTATCGGAGCGTACAAGGACGCGCAACGCATCACGGTTGACCCCAAACAAGCCGCGCTCGAAGTTTGATCAGGGAGAACCGTGACCGCCCCGGTTTTCTCGTTGCAAGCGGTATAATCGAATAAGGAACACATTATGCCGCAAGTCATCGAAGCACCGTCCCGCACTTTGCCCCCGGCAACTCTGACGGGCATCCGTTGGAGCGTTGTGCAGTACGAGAATCTGTTTTCCATGGGACTGATTGAACCGGGACGCTACGAACTTTTAGACGGAGAAATCATACCGAAAATGCCGATTAAAACTACGCACGGCTTTGTGCAAACGGTTTTATTGTTTCTGCTTGCACGGCTTTTCGGTCAAGATTTCGTGATGCTACCGGTTTCGTTGCAGATCGGTGAACACGGTTTACCGGAACCCGACGCCGTTGTCACGCAGGAACCGCGCACGACATACCTGTCTCAGCGATTTTTGACGCCGGAAGATGTGCGCGTCGTGATCGAAGTCTCCGACGCGACGCTTGCCGCCGACCTGACCCGCAAAGCAACCATCTACGCCCGCGCTAAGATCGCCGAATATTGGGTGATTGATGTTGTCGGTCGCCGTCTCCTCATTCACGGACAGCCTACCGATGATGGCTACGATGCTGTGACGCAGTACGATGAAACCGACACTGCTACACCGCTCGGTGTGCCGTCCGCACCGTTTGCCGTGCGCGAACTACTGCCGCCCACTTAGCGCAAAAGAAGAAGGTAAGCCACCATCAAAACGCCGACAATAGCAACGCCCCCGGCGACCCAAAACGCCAAGCCGTAGCGCAGCGGCGTGTAGCCCGCACCGCTTTGTAGCCGCGCCACCGTGCGTCCGTACCACGGAGCCGCGCTGGCGCAAACCGCCACGCCGAGCAGAATCAAAGCCGTACCGAGCAGGAGCGACGTGCCGGATGGTGGGGAGGGCGACTCGCCCGGCGCGGCGGCAACGGCGATTTGCCGCAAGAAAAAGCCGAACCGCGCTACCACAAAGCCAAATCCCATGAACGCCAACCCCGTGCGAAGGTAGGCGAGAAACGTGCGTTCGGCGGCGAACAGGATTCGCGGGTCTACCGATTCGTTCATGCGGCATCTCGCTTCGGCGCGGGCGGCAGGGCGTCGTCCAAAAACGCGACCACGCGGGCGGCGTATTCGCCCTCGTGCGAGTAAATCGCCTGTACGTGCTTTGTGCCGGGAACCTGCCACACCTCGGTACAATCGGGGTCGGCGGCGTCTTGGAGTGCCTGAAGTGAGCCGGGCGGAACCACTTCGTCCGCGCTTCCCTGCAACAGAAACAACCGGCGCGGCGACAGTTTGCCGACCGCCTCGACTGGCGCGATGGACTGTGTACCGCGCCCCAGAATCCGCTCGCCAACCCCTTGCGCAGGCGGCGCAAGCACCCCGGCTAACCGGTCGCCGAATAGCGACGCCATGCGCGTCTGTATCGCGCCGTCAAAGCGGGCGAACGCGGAATCGGCGACCACGGCTTCGATGCGAGTGTCCCGTGCCGCCACCATGATGGTGACTGCCGCGCCCATGCTTTCCGATACCACGGCAAGCGGCAGGTCGGACAGTTCGGGATTCGCCTTCACCCAGTCAATCGCGGCGTCCAAATCGAGCGGTTCGGTGATGCCGAACGTGGTGCGATAGCCGCCCGACCAACCGTGTGCCCGAAAGTCGAACATCAAACAGGCATAACCGGCGCGGTGCAAAAAGCCGAGATGCGGGAGCATGAAGCCGCGATTGCCCCAGTAGCCGTGGCAAATAATGGCAACGCCGCGAGTCGGCACAGTATCGGGGGGCGGCACATACCAGCCGGAAAGGCGCACGCCGTCCCCGGCGCGAAGACGAACCCGCTCAAAAGCGATACCGTGCGCGGTGCGCGGATTTTTGCCGTGATGACGGCGCGGCGGATGCAAAAACACCCAAGCCATCAGCGACGGTATCAGTAGTACCCCGGCGGCAACCGCGCCCCCGGCGACATAGCCCCACCATTTTTTTTGCCCCGTTTGCACATCAAGGCTTGATTTTTCATTCGTCACGTTGCATTCTATCGCCTAATGCAATACTTAAAAAACAAATGTTTTGCAAGTTGGCGGAACGCGAACGCTTTCTGAGACGTCATAAAGAAAAGAAACGAAGCCGCTATATAGGGGGTGGGGTTTCCCTCTTTGCAGACGGGGTATATCCATAGCACAACGTTTTAGATTTGGTAACACCATGAAACGCACGAAACAACGTATCAAACCAATGGCGAACCGGGGGCAATCGGTTTTCGCCCTGCAACATATCGAAACCGGAGAGTATATCTGCCTCCGGCAAAGCGGCAAGGAGTATCTCGCCTGTTTCACCGACGGCGATAGCGCGTTCCAGTTTCGCAGTGAACTCGGATTGGTCGAGTACGTGGATATTTCCCGTTTGCGCCTCGGCGACGCACCGTTCGACCACTTCTGGCTCGATGGCGAAATGATCGGGCGCGGCGTCCTCACCGATTGTGACCCGGCGCATCGCTAACAAGCATTGACAAAACCGCCGAACGGCTTTCCGGGAAAGTCGTTCGGCGGTTTTCCGCTTTTATTTCCGTCGGCGCACAACGACCGCACCGGCAAGGGTCAGCAATCCGCCAAGCGCGAGCGGCAACGCGCCCGCTTCGGGAACCGTGACTGCTACCAGCGAAACGTTGTCGTACTGCGCGTCAATCGGCACAATCACCTGCGCTGTGCCTGCCGGGAGCGATAGGGTGAGCGTTCCACTAAGGGGAGTGCCGCCGGTAGCGCGGTCGAACTCGAACGTGCCGAGACTGACACCGGTCATATCTTGAAAAAAGACAGAAGTGGTGTCCGTGCCGAAAGGGGTATCAACACCGATAAAGTCAATTGAGAACGTCGAAAAAATGTAGTTCGGTTGAAGCGCGAAAATAATTGCCCCCGCGCCGTCGCCTAAAACGTTGTTTCCTCCGGCAGTTTCCACGTTCAGCGGAAAGCCGAAGTCGGGTTCCCACGGGTCGCTTTCGGAAGCGCGGGCGGCATACGCCACGGTGATAGGAGCGGCGGCGAACAGCGGTTGCGCCGCGCTTCCCGGCGTCGCCGCGTTGAAGTTTTCAGTGATGGTAAAGGTTTGCGCCTGTGCCACGGTTGCCGCGCCTGTAGAAAGGGCGGCGACCGTCAGCACAACAGCGGAAACACGCAGAATGTTTTTCATGGTTTTTCCTTTGTGTTAGCGGGGGCGCGTTTTTCGCGCCCCCTTTGATGCGACTACCGTGCGCCGCCGATCATGGCTTGCATGACGCGGAAATACACATCGGTGTTGTCCATGTAGCCGAAGAACAGGCTCGCACCGCGACCGAACGCCGAGAGCGGAATGTCCGACGCGGTGTGAGCCGCCGACGTGTTGCCTGCGGCAGGACCGGCAACTTGACCGGTCACGAAGTAGCCGAGTTGGTTACCCGCGTTTGCCGAACCGTTGTCGCGTGCCGACGGGTTCGCTGGATAATTCGACAAAGGCGCGTCGTCATAGTCGAACACACCGCTAACAGAAGTGGTCAGAATGGCTTGCCCGTCACGAAGCGGCATCGGGTTGGTCAGCCAGTCTTCGCTTCGGTCGGCGTTCGCGGCGTAGCCAATCAGCATTTTGCGGTTCGGGTCGGTCGAAGCCGGGTAGCCGTCGGTAGCGATGCTGTACTGCGGGAAGCCCGCGCCTTCGTACAAACCGGTCACGGTATCCCGCAAGCGGGCGACTTTGGTTCCGGCGTCGGTTTCACGGGCGCGAAGAAGCAGCTCTTCGTTGCTCACGGTGGATGCGCCAATGATATTGACACCCGCACACTCGTGGTCGGCGGTGATAATCACCAGCGTATCAGGGTTGCGCGTGGCGAAATCTTGCGCTACCTTGATGGCTTTGTCGAACTCGATGGTGTCCATCATCCAGCGTTCGCTGTCCATGTTGTGCGCTTGTTTGTCAATCGAAGCCGCTTCCACCATCAGAGTAAAGCCTTGTGGGTTGCGGTTGAGCGTTTCAAGGGCTTTCGTGGTCATTTCGTCGAGCATCGGCTGGTTCGGGAAGCCGTATTCGTCCACCACGAAGGCGTTGGTGTTCGGGTTCTTGCCGCCGATGTTGCCCACGGTCGCATTGCGTCGCTTGGCGAGTTTATCGAGCGCGATATTCATGTTGCCGGTGTGGAACAGTCCGAGCAATCGGTCGCCGGTCGCCGAAGCGAGCGTGGTCGCGGTCGTGGCGTAGGTGAAGCCTTTCGCTTGAAACTCGCTGATGGCGTCGCGGTTCGGGTCGAGCGCACCGGCGGGAACACCCCAACCGTTTTGAATATCGGTCGGCAAGGTATAGTCGAGCGCGGTGGTACGCGACGAACCGAGTAGGTTATAGCCGTTGCCCGACGCGAACTCGGTTCCGGCAGGCAGGAACCAGCGGCGACCGCCGCCAAGCAGAACGCGCAGACCGCGGTCGGCTTGTTCGTCAAGATACTGGTCAATGATGCCGCTTCCCGCACCACGGTTCGAGGTGTGCGAGCCGAACGAGCCGGGGGTGGCGTCGAAAATATCCGACGTGGTGACGATGCCGTTGACTTTGCCGAACTTGCGGAACATATATTCGCCCATCAATTCCATGCGCGGGTTGTCGAAGTTGTTCGGGGTATCGTCGGGGAAAACGCCGTGCTGGTTGTTGTTTGATTTGTTGCCGGTCGAGTAGCAAGCCGCGCCCGGCGATGAGTCGGTCACAATCGAGTTGAGCGACGCGGTTCCGATAAGCGCGACGCCGGGGAACGTGTCCATAGCGAGCGGGGCATTCGCCTTGCCTTGCGACACGCCGTTTTGCATGATGCGGGCGGCGGTGCGGTGGGCGATTCCCATGCCGTCGCCGATGAAAATCACCGTGTTGCGGGCGCGGCGACCGAGCGGCGCGGAAGCGTTGACGATTTCAAAAACGCCCTCGCGGATCGTGGTGGTCGAATCGCTCTGCACGGCGACGGCGCGAAGAACGTGAACGCCGGGGGTGTTGTTGACATAAGCGCGGAACGACGCCACGGCGGTTCCGGTCGGCAGTCCGGCGGTCAATCCGGTGGTCACAAGCGAGGTGTTCGCGCCGGTGGTCGCGGTGACTTCCGACACCAGCACGTTGTCCACGAAAAAGCGCACGGCGGTGATCGTGGTTCCGGCATCCGGCGAAACCGTGGCTTGCAGGTCAAAGCGTTGATCGGGCAGGAAACGGGCGATTACCGCGCCGGTGGAGCCAAAACCGGTGGTCGGGCGGCTCGGCGGGGTTAAGCGGGAAATCGTCGGCGCGGCAAGGGCGGCGGCACTCACGGAAACAGTGGCAGCCACGGCAAGCGCGGCTTGAGCAAGAATACGCATTGTTAGTTACTTCGTTTGTCTTTCCTTCAGTCGGGGCATTTCGGGTAAAAAATGCCGGGTTAGTTTCTCGCCGAAAGCAAAATCGCCCCGGCTTGGGTTTTACCGCGTCTTCGTTTTTGGCTTCGGCGCGGAAATCTTGGGGGCGGGCTTCACCGGCTTGGCTTGGGGCTTCGCGGCGGGCTTCACCGGTTTTGCACGGCGCACGGGCGGCGCATCCAGTGCGAGGCGAAACAAGGAAACGAACTTGCCGTCGTCCTCGACTTTTTGCCCCACGGAAAGCGTACCGGTGAGTAGTAAAGGGCGCGGCGTGTGCGGGACGATCTTCGGCGCGTTGTAGGGAATCGTGACATACACCGTTTGCGGCGGCAAATCGGCAAACCCGGCTTCGTGTTCCTCGATACCGACTTGATACGGCGCGAGCAAAAGTGTACCGGGGGTTGGCTCGTCGCGCATCACCATATAGCCCAGAAGCCGTACCTTTTTGCCGTTTAACGCCTTAATCTCGTCAGTCAGTTCGAGTCCGTAGTCGCCCACGGGCGTTTTGATAAACTGGTTCCACTCGACGTGCGTGACGCCCGCCGGAAGCGGGGGGAGCGGGGCGGGCTTCGCTTTGGCTGTTGCCGGGGCAATCAGCGAATCTACCTTCGGTGTCTGCGCTCCGGCGGAGGCGACCGAAACCAAGACACAAGTAAACACAAAAGCGGTAAAGCGAGTAAACATCATAACGTACCTTCGTAACGCTGGGGACAACGGTTGTCCCGAAGCGCACCGATAGAATAGCCGCTTAATGTTAAGATAAGTTTAAGAAAAGATTAAGATTGTATGAAGGCAAGCGGTTTGCAATAAGGTTGGAGTTTTAACAAAACTCGCCCCGTCTGTAACCGATTGGTTCCCTGCTACCGGGCGCATGGCAAAACGGATACAATCAGCGCATGGCTTACGAATCGTTCACCTTGAAGCAACTCGAAACGGTATTTGGGTTGGTCGTCACGCAGTCCGAGGACGCTTATGGCGCGATTTCCGCTGTGCCAGTCGGCACTTTCCTTCAAACCGCCGTCGAGCGCGGGCGGCGTCTCGTGGTCGGCAGAACCTCGGAAAAAGCCCGCTCCGAGTTTCTCGTAGCACCGGTTTTAATGGAAGTGTGCGAGGCGCGGAACCGGGAGATCGCCTTGTTTTCCGGCATCAAGTTCGACGTAGATAAAGCCGCAGGGCTATTCGGTTATTGCGATTTTTTAGTGGCAAGGAACCCGCTTGTGGACGCTATCAAAGCCCCGGTGTTGTTCGTCACCGAGGCAAAAAAAGAGGATTTGAACGCCGGGATTCCGCAGTGCATCGCGGAAATGGTGGCGGCGCACCGGTTTAACGACGCGGAAGGCACATCGGTTTCGCCGATTTACGGGGCTGTTACGGACGGAACGCGCTGGCGGTTCCTGCGTCTCGAATCGCCCTGCGTAACGATTGATTTGCGCGAGTATTCGCTACCGGAATTGGGGCAAATTGTCGCTATTCTCGTTCACATGACGCTTTAAGGCGTAGAGGGAGAATCATCCGCCGCGCTCAAAAGCCCGCGCATCCCGCCGCCCGGTAGCACTCCGACCGCGCTGTAAGCGTCGAGTTTCGCCCGCGAATCGAGAATATCAAGGTTTCGCAGAGCGAGTTGCCCGATGCGGTCGAGTGGCGAGAACGGTTCGGATTCCACGCGCTCCATCGAAAGGCGTTCCGGCGCGTAGGTGAGGTTGTCGCCGGTGGTATCCAGAATCGTGTAATCGTCGCCGCGCCGCAGTTCAAGCGTCACGGTTCCCGACACGACGCGCCCGACCCATTTTTGGAGCGAATCGCGGAGCATCAGCGATTGTGGGTCAAACCAACGCCCTTCATAAAGGAGGCGACCGAGTTTGCGCCCCATCGTGCGGTAGTTGTCCATCGTGCCTTCGTTGTGAATCGCGGCAAGCAATCGTTCATAGGCGACAAACAGCAACGCCATGCCGGGGGCTTCGTAGATGCCGCGACTTTTCGCCTCGATAATGCGGTTCTCGATCTGGTCGGACATTCCCAGTCCGTGCCGCCCGCCAATCGTGTTCGCCTCCAGCACCAACCCCACCGGCGACGCGAACGATTTGCCGTTGATGGCGACCGGCAAACCACCCGCAAACGTTACCGATACTTCTTCGGCAACGATTTCGACACCCGCGTCCCAGAACTTGACGCCCATAATCGGCTCCACGATTCGCAAGCCGTTCTGCAGAAACTCCAAGTCTTTCGCCTCGTGCGTCGCGCCCCAGATATTGCTGTCGGTGCTGTACGCTTTTTCGGCTTTCATTTTGTAGTCGAACTCGTGTTCGGTCAGCCACTGGCTCATCTCGGCGCGTCCGCCCATTTCGCGCACGAAGTCGGCATCAAGCCACGGTTTGTAGATTCGCAGGTCGGGGTTGGTCATCAAACCGTAGCGGTAAAACCGTTCGATGTCGTTGCCCTTGTACGTCGAACCATCGCCCCAAATCCCTACGCCATCTTCCTGCATCGCCTGCACCAGCACGGTTCCGGTGACGCACCGACCGAGCGGCGTGGTGTTGAAATACCGCTTGCCACCTGATTCGATATGAAACGCGCCGCACTGCAAAGCGACAAGCCCTTCCTGCACCAACAGTTCGCGGCAATCCACGAGCCGTGCCGCCTCCGCGCCGTATTCCATCGCCCGGCGCGTGATCGCGTCGTAATCGGGTTCGTCGGGCTGTCCGAGGTTCGCGGTGTACGTGTACGGAACCGCGCCGTGATGACGCATCCAAGCAATCGCGGCGGACGTATCCAAGCCACCGGAGAAGGCGATGCCGACGTTTTCGGCTTTCGGGAGGGAGAGTAGTATCTTATTCATAAGTTATTTTAGAATCAAGTGGCGAATGTTTGCCAGTCAAGCAGTCGTCGAAAATATTCTTGTATTGGTTTGCGGCGTCGCCGATGTATCGCTTCAAAGTGTCAATTTCACCCCAAAACCATTCTTCTTTGAATCCAGCGAAATCATGGGCGGAAAACTCGGCAAGATTATGAAATGCTTCGGCTAAATGCCAAGCATGATGTACAGTGGTACGTTCATCTCTGTGTTGGGTGAGCCTTGTAAAAGCCTCATCGGAAGTGCGTCCAAAGGGTGCACTGCCTCTTAAACTCAAACACACCCGGTACAAAAGGTATCGGTATGCCGCCTTGCGTCGTTCGTCCATCGGTTGCTACCCGACCGGCACGAACATCACGTCCAAATGCTCGGTATCCACGGTGTCAATTTCTGCGTCCGCGAGGGCGTCAAAGTAATGATACTGACGCGGCACAGCCTCCGTCAAACGAACCGAAACATACCACGAGTTGCCTTCGTGCTTCACCGCTCTATCAGTCGCTACTTGAATCGGTACACCATCCGGCTTCCACTTGTCCAGATAACGCTGCGATAACTCGATAACTTGCTCTTCGTTCATTATTGAAGTTGATTGTACCACCGTAACCACCCGAAAAATCATGCGGGACAATAATGCGATAGCGTTCCCCCGCGGGCTAAAGCCCACGTCTGTAGGCGTCTTCGACGCCGAGTGCCCTCACGGGCATGGGCTACCGCGATTCATTCGGCTTGCCGGTGAACCGTTCGTTCTGATTTGCCCGTGAGGGCACTCGGCGTCGAAGACGCCTACAGACGTGGGCTTTAGCCCGCGGGGGACTAAACGAACTCACGCAGGGCGTCGCCGATAATCCCGACGCATTCGTCCACTTGTTCCGCCGTGATCGTGAGCGGGGGGGCGAAGCGGATTTTATCGCCGTGCGTCGGTTTTGCCAGCAGTCCTCGTTTCATCAAGGCGAGGCAGATGTCCCACGCCGCTTCGGGGTTGTCGTGCCGGATGACCACGGCGTTCAGCAAGCCTTTGCCGCGCACGGTTTTCATCAGCGGCGACTGCAAATCGCGCAAACCGGCGCGTAGTTGCTCGCCGCGCTCGGTCGCGGCTTGCGCTAACTTCTCGTCCTTCAGCACCGCGAGTGCCGCCATCGCCACCGCGCACGCGAGCGGGTTGCCGCCATAGGTGCTACCGTGTTCCCCCGGTTTGATCGCCAGCATCACGTCGTTATCCGCTAAGACCGCCGAAACGGGAAACACGCCGCCCGACAACGCCTTGCCCAACACCAGAACATCGGGGCGCACGTTCTCGTGGTCACAGGCGAGCATTTTCCCGGTGCGGCAAAGCCCGGTTTGTATTTCGTCGGCGATCAGTAACACGTTGTACTGGTAACACAGTTCGCGTACCGCTTTCAAGTAGCCCGGCGCGGGAATCACCACGCCCGCTTCGCCTTGAATCGGCTCCACCATGAACGCCGCGACTTCCGGGTCGGACAGCGCGACTTCGAGTGTGGCGAGATTGTTGTACGGGACGATCACGAAGCCGGGCATGAACGGACCGAACCCTTTGTACGACGACGGGTCGGTGGACGACGACACCGCCGCAAGGGTGCGTCCCCAAAAGTTGCCCGCCGCGAACACGATTTTCGCACGGTTCTCCGCGATGCCCTTCACCGTGTAGCCCCAGCGACGCGCCAGTTTGATCGCGGTTTCGCCCCCTTCGACGCCGGTGTTCATCGGCAACACTTTGTCGTAGCCGAAGTAGGACGTGATGTACTGTGCGTATTCGCCGAGCAGATTGGAGTGGAACGCCCGACTTGTGAGCGTGAGTTTCGATGCTTGCTCCGTGAGTGCCGACACGATGCGCGGATGACAATGCCCCTGATTCACCGCAGAGTAGCCGGACAGGAAATCGAAGTAGCGTTTGTTTTCTACGTCCCACAAAAAAACACCCGCGCCGCGCTCAAGCACTACCGGAAGCGGGTGGTAGTTATGTGCGCCGTATTGTTCCTCAAGAGAAAGGTAGCGCGACGTTTGCTCGCCTAAAGAAGTTTCCCGCATGGAAAGTAACCTTTCGATACGTCGAATCCTTGACGATTCAGACAGTATGAAACAATTATATCATAATTTGTGACGGCAATTTGCGACGGCTAAAGGTGTACGCAAATTGCCTGATATACTTATCAGCAAAAATACTTGGGAAAATAATTGCTTAAGGAGGCAAAAACACTTTTATTTTCAACAATTATCTCTTATAATGGCGGCAGGGCTATCCTGCCCCCGTGCTAAAAGTGAAAAAGAAAAGGTGTTAAGGAAAGTATGAGCTCATTTGTGTCTCCACGTCTGCTTTCGCTGGTAGTTTTTTATATTTTTGTTTTGTTTTTTTGTTGCTTGCTGGTCTGTGTGTGTGTGTGTGTGTGTGTGTGTGTGTGTGTGTGTGTGTGTTGGTTGGTGGTCCCTTGCTAGGCAATATTCTTGGTGTCAGAACCCAGAAG
>JACMIU010000655.1 GCA_014380985.1 Armatimonadota bacterium
GAACGATTCGCCCCCCGGCAGGTTCGTCAGGCGGCGGAAGCGGGTAGCGATGTCGTCAAAGTCAATTGCGGGAACCGTGGCGGGCGCGGGTTTCGCGCTTTTCGCGCCGTCCGTCGCTTTAGACGTTTTCGCTTTTTCGCGCAAACGTGCCCATTGCTCGCCGGTGCGTTCGTCGTCGGCTTCGGTCAGGTAGACGTAGTACAAATCCTCGCGCCGGTCAAGTCGCTCCGATGTCCAGAAAATCTTGTTGCCGTCGGGCGACCAATGCGGTTCGCCGTCGTTGCGCGGGTGCATCGAGATATTGCGCGGGGCTTCGCTCCCGTCCGCCGGAACGATATAGATGTCGCTGTTAAACTCCTCGTCCTCGCGGCTAAAGACAATATAGCGGCTATCGGGCGACCAATGGTACGAACCGATGGGAAACTTGCCGGACACAACCGGCTTGGCATCGGTCACGGTGTCCGCGCTACCAACAAGTAGCGTGTTGTCACCAAGCCCATACGCGACACGCTTGCCGTCTGGCGACACGGTAAGGTTTTGCTCACGCTCCGGCGTTTTCGTGACGCGGATAGACATGCGTTTCAGCGAGCGCGAAAGGAGCGGTTCGCCGGGGTCGGCACTTTGAACGCGGTAGATTTCAGCGTTGCCGTCCTTGCGACTGATGAACAGGAGCGATTTGCCGTCCTTCGCCCATGCCGCATCGCCGTCGCGGGAAATGGCGTCGGTCAGGCGCGTGGCGCGTCCGCCCTCCCGATCCACGGCGAACAGATCACCCTGAATGGCAAGCGCGAACTGCGCGGCATCCGGCGACGCGGTTAGTTCGTCCGCGCCCGCCGTTTTCGTTTCGGTCACGGTGTCGGTGATTTTTTCGTCGGCGGCGATAGCGAGTTCAATGGTTTTCGGCGCGGCGTTCGCGCCGGACAGGGACAGCGTTTCGATGCGGTCGCCGACCTCGTAGACCACGGCGGAACCGTTCGCGGCGAGCGACGGCAACCGTACCCCGTCGCCCTTGTAGCGCGTCAGTTGCTCGGCGTTATCGGAACCGATTACCTGCCGGTACAGGTTGTATGTGCCGTCGCGCTCGGAGACGAAAACGACGCTTTTGCCGTCGGGGTGCATCAGGGGCCACAAATCCTGCCCGTCGAAGTCGGTCACGCGCACAAACTGCTTGACTGCCGTCTTGTAGACCCAAATATCGGCGTTCGCCGCGCCCCGGTAGCCGCGTCGCTTCCAGTCGTTCGAGCCTTTGGCGAAGGCGATTTTGTTGCCATCGGGCGACACGGAACCTGTCATCAAGTTGGAAATTGTCAGCACCGGTTTCGCCCGCCCGCCGCTCACCGGAGCCAGATACATCGCCGCGCCGCGCCGCTGATGCTCCCGGCTTTGCGTGATGAGAAGGGATTTACCGTCCGGCGTCCAGCCTTGAAGCGACGAACCGCCGCTAAAGTTCGTCACGCGGCGCGGTTCGCCCCCGCTCGCGCTCATCACAAACACATCGCTCGCGCCAAAGCGGTTCGACGAAAAGGCGATTTTGGAACCGTCGGGCGAAAACACGGGAGCCGATTCATACGCCGGATGTACGGTGATACGCCGCGCCGGTTCGGCACTGGCGGCGACGCTCTGCGTC
>JACMIU010000656.1 GCA_014380985.1 Armatimonadota bacterium
GAACACGCTTCTGCTTATCTTGATGGCAATGCCTGTTATAGGAGCGTTTGTCACCCGTCGCCGCCTGAAAAAGTAGGTTGTCTGCGATCTGATAAAGAAATCGCCCCGGTCAATAGCGACCGAGGCGATTTTTCTTTCGGTTAAGGCGTCGTTAGTTCGCGCCGCCCTTGCCCGGTTGAATATCCGCCATGTTCGGGGAGTGCCGACTTTGTGCCGTGCCGCCGCCGCCGTCACGCGGGAACGCCCCGCTCGGCGTGGTCGAAAGCGGGTCTTCCGTGCCGTTGCCACCGTTCGCGCCGACCAGTTCGCCGGGAAGTTCAAGCGCGATACCGTTCTTGTAGCCGGTCGAGCCGTTCGCGTAGCCGTTGACCGCGCCGTGTGCGACGCCGTTTTTCGCGGCGACTTCCACCTTTTTCGCGGCGGTCGAATCGGTCGTGTAGTTACGCAGACGCGGCTTGACCTGCGAAACGTCCACCGCCTCGTACGAGATGCTCGGCCCTTCCGGCGTGTACGCGGCAACTGTGGTTTTCAGGAACTGCTCATCGTTGCGTTCGGGGAAGTCCGGTTTGTAGTGCGCCCCGCGAGACTCGTCGCGCAGAAGCGCACCGGTCGTCATCACCCGCGCCAGCGTCAGCATATTTTTCAGTTGTCGTGTGAACGGCACGGTTTGGTTCGTCCATCCACCGACATCGGTCACACTAACGCGGTCGTAACGGGCGTCTAACTCGTCTAATTTCGACAACGTGTTTTCGAGGCGGTTGTTATAACGCACCACAGTCATGTTCTCGGTCATCAGCGTTCCCATTTCCCGCCAAATCTCGAACGGGTTTTCGGGGCCGCTCATCGCGGAAAGTTTCTCGTACTCTTTGGTGCGCGACGCTTTTTGCTTCGCAAACTCCGGCATGGCAATATCGGGGTGCGTCTGCAAACCGTCGGCGTACTTGCACACTTCGGGTCCGACCAGCAAGCCGGTGGTCAGGCACGACAGGAGAGAGTTCGCACCGAGGCGGTTCGCACCGTGGTACTGGTAGTCACACTCGCCTACCGCGAACAATCCCTCGATATTTGTTTGATGCTTCGGCAGAGACGAATCGAGACCGTTGTTGACCCACAGCCCGCCCATCGAATAGTGAACCGCCGGGAAAATACGCATCGGCACGTCACGCGGGTCATCACCGACGAACTTCTCGTAGATTTCGAGAACGCCGCGCAGTTTTAGGTCTAATTGGCGGCGGTCAATGTGCGTCACGTCCAGATAGACCTGATTCTGTCCGAACACGCCGCGCTTGTCGTCCACGCATTTGGCGAAAATCTCGCGGGTCGCAATATCGCGGGGAACGAGGTTGCCGTACTTCGGATACTTTTCCTCTAAGAAGTAGTCGCGTTCGGTTTCGGGGATGTCCTGCCCTTGCCGCGGGTCGTTCGGCTTTTTCGGAACCCAAACGCGCCCGCCCTCGCCGCGTACCGATTCGGAAATCAGGCGCAGTTTGTCCTCACCGGGAACCGCGGTCGGGTGAACCTGCACAAACTCGCCATTCGCGTACCACGCGCCCTGCCGGTGTACCGCGCCCGCCGCCGTGCCGGTGTTAATGGTGGAGTTGGTGGACTTGCCGTACACGATGCCGGGGCCGCCGGTGGCTAAAACCACAGCGTCTGCCGCGAACGATTCGATTTGCATCGAGCGCAAGTCCTGCGCGACCAAACCGATACACTTGCCGTCGCCGTCCTCGCTACGCACGATACCGAGGAACTCCCAGAACTCGAACTTTTTGATGTTTCCAGCGACTTCCCAGCGGCGCACCTGCTCATCAAGGGCGTACAAAAGTTGTTGCCCGGTGGTCGCGCCGGCGTAGGCGGTGCGGTGCATGAGCGTTCCACCAAAGCGGCGGAAGTCGAGCAAGCCTTCCGGGGTACGGTTGAACATCACGCCCATGCGGTCGAGCAGGTTAATCACGCCCGGTGCGGCGTCGGTCATGGTTTTCACCAGCGTTTGGTTAGCGAGAAAGTCGCCGCCGTACACGGTGTCGTCGAGGTGAATATTCGGCGAATCGCCTTCGCCTTTGGTGTTGACCGCGCCGTTGATCCCGCCTTGGGCACAGACTGAGTGCGACCGCTTGACCGGCACGAGCGAGAACATTTGCACGGTTCCACCCGCTTCGGCGACCTGCACCGCCGTCATTAGCCCTGCCAGTCCGCCACCGATAATCGCTACTTTTGCTTTTGTTGGAGCCGCCATTGTTTGTTCTTCCGACCTTTCCCTGTCGCCCGCGTTATTCAAAAAGTGAACGCAGTATAATTACACTACGATTGTACTGCGCGGTCGGCTATAAGTAAAGCGCGGTTTCGGCATAACGGATATTAGATGCCCGCTTTGCGTTGCACGTCCCCCTCCCGCGTGATATTGTGCGGCGTGACTTCGCCGGATTCATTGCCCCCTGCGCCCGCCAAACGTTTCGCGCTTTTCCTGCCCGCACCGGTTGCTCTCCTCCTTGGTGTGCTATTCGCCTTTACACTTTTGTTTGTGTACCGGCGTTACTCGCTGACCTTCGGCACGGGCGACGACCACGCGAATATGTTGCTGGAGGGCGAGGCGTTTTTACGCGGCAATTACCTGCTGTCACACTGGTATCTGACCACTGTCACTTGGTACACGACCGACATTATGCTGTACGCGATCGGCATTCGTCTGCGTGGGATGGATCCGGTGCTGATGCACGAAGTACCGGCGGTGGTTTTCGCTACCATGGTGTGCGTAGTGATGTATCTCGCCGCAAGAAACCGGGACGCACCGGGCGGGTTTCGCTGGCAGGGGGCGGTGGTCGCATTCGCTCTGATAGGTTTGCCGCTCGAATCTCTCGCGTCGCATCTTCTGCTGGGACCGTGGCGGTCGGTTTCCATCCTGATAGGTCTGATAGCGTTCGCGCTCATTGGCAAGGGCGACCGGTCATCCGTTGCCCTCTGGCGTCTCGCCGCCCTTTTCGTGATGATAGTGATCGTGATTATTGCGGACAACTTCCCGCTGTATGTGATTGTCGCACCCGTTCTGATCGTTTGTGCGCTACGGGCGTGGCAACTGCCCGAAACACGCCGCGCCGAAGCCGGAATCGCCATCGCAGTGCTTCTGGGAGTCGTCGTGGCAAAACTGTGCCTGCGTGCCATACCCGCCGCAGGCGGCTTCACGGTACCCGACACCATAGCCGGCAATATCCGACTGGTTGAGTTCGACAACATCGGTCGCAACTTCGGTTGGACGGTTCACACGGTGCAAGTATTATACGGAGCCGACTTTTGGGGACTTCCCATCGGTCTGCAGATGGTGGCGCGCTTTCTGCGACTGCTACTCATAGCCCTTGTTTTCTGGGGCATGGTTCACACGCTACGTCCTCTCACACGGCGGTTATCGTTGCAAACGGCGGCAACGCTTGCCAGCACCGACCGGGTTGATTTGTACCTTGCGCTCGCCATGATGATCAACCTGCTCGCGTACTGGCTGACGAATATCGCCTATTATTTAGAAGCGCAACGCTATCTGGTTCTTTTTTGCGTGTTCGGTGCGACACTCGCGGGGCGCGTCGTGTCGCGTCTTTTTGCGGACGACGCGGTGC
>JACMIU010000657.1 GCA_014380985.1 Armatimonadota bacterium
AGGAGAGGGGGGAGTAGACAATTCTGCGGTTGACACACGCGCCAGCATTCCCACCGCATCAACCTCCCCCTCTCCTGCGGAGCGGGGGGTGGGGGCAGCACCCGAGGAAACCCACGCCGTTTACCTCACCGACATTTACCTCGCCCGCGAGCAACCGATCCCCGGCGTTTCCTCCGAGACACTCGCCGACCAAATCGCCGCCCTGCCGGACGCACCGCCCGTGGTATATGTACCGAACAAAAGCGACCTTCCCGCGCGACTCGCGGCGGATGTGCGACCCGGCGACGTGGTGATCACACTCGGTGCGGGCGATATTCGCGCGGCGGGTGAAGGCTTGCTGAAATTATTATTGAGTGTTCAACAATAGGAGACGGACCGTGAACGGTTCCGCTGTGCGCCTTCGGCGGACGCACCGGGTGCGGGCAATACCGAGGATATGACGCGTCCTCGAACCCGCAGGGTTCCCGTCGAAGACGCACAGCGGAACCGTTCACGGTCCGAAACAGACAACATGACCAAATTAAAAATAGCCGTCCTTTGCGGCGGAACATCGGCGGAGCGTGACGTTTCCTTGAACACCGGCGCACAGATAGTTTCCGCGCTGGACGTTGAAAAGTACGATGTGTCCACGATAGATACGCGCGACTTGCCGCAACTCGCCGCAATGACCAAAGCCGAACGCCCCGACGTGGTGTTTATTGCGCTACACGGACCGGGCGGGGAAGACGGCACGGTGCAGGGGTTTCTGCAAACACTCGGCATCCCGTACACCGGGTCGGGCGTGCTGGCGTCCGCACTGGCGATGGACAAAGCGCGTTATAAGGCGTTCATCGGGACAGAGAGTATCGTCACGCCGCCGGGCTTGGTGCTGTACAAAGGCGACTCGGCGCGAAATCGCCGGGCGAGCACGGACGTAGGACGCGACCTCGGGTATCCGGTGTTCGTCAAGCCGTCCGAGCAGGGGAGTAGTTTCGGTTGCTCTGTGGTAGAAAACGAGACCGGTATGGCGGCGGCATTGACGAAAGCGTTCCGCTATGATGCCGTGGCACTGGTGGAACAGCGGCTCGCAGGGACCGAGATTACCGTCGCCGTTCTGGGCAACGACGACCCGATCCCGCTACCGGTTGTCGAGATCGTGGCGAAGGCGGAGTTTTTCGATTACGAAGCGAAATACTCTGTCGGCGAATCGGGGGCTACCGAGATCGTCCCCGCCCGAATTTCCGAACAGGCGACCAAGGATGCGCAGGCAATCGCGGTACAATGTCATCGGTTGCTCGGTTGCCGGGGCATGAGCCGGACCGACATGTTTGTGTTGGACGATGATGACATCGGGACACTCGAAACCAACACGATTCCCGGCATGACAGCAACTTCGCTTTTGCCGAAAGCGGCGGCGGCGGCGGGTATCGCGTTCCCCGATTTGCTGGATAGGTTGATACAACTGGCGCGGGAATAGGCACGGCGGCAACATTATTACCGCTATCGTCGTATGCAACAGTGTGAATCATTTTAGCGGCATATGGGGACGGCGAACGGCGTGAGTACACTGACCGAGAAAATCGCGTCGGCGACCCCGCTACAGGTCGTTCTGGTGTTGCTGTTGCTGACACTGGTACGCGGAACGCTTCTGGCGACACGCTGGAAACCGCTTCGCGCCCCGGCGGAACTGTGCGAATCGGCGATTCTGGCGATTGGGCTGGTTTTCCTTCTGGTGCGCCCGTTCGTGACGCAATCGTTCTTTATCCCGTCCGGCTCGATGCACCCTACTCTTTGGGAAAACGATCATATTCTGGTCAACAAATGGGCGTACCGGTTCGGCACGGCGCGGTATGGCGATGTTGTGGTTTTCCGCTCCCCGCAAACGGCGACGGTGGATGAAAAAGATTTCGTGAAGCGCGTGGTCGGACTTCCCGGCGACACGATTGAGGTGCGCGAAGGCTATATCGTAGTCGGAACCGGTGAACGCGCCACGATTTTCACCCGCGACGCGCTGTATTCGCACCTATGCGCGAACGGTTGCGCGAGCGACACCGCCGCCCATCTGCCCCCACTCCGCCTCACGACCGACGCAATCTGGCTGGAAAACAAGCGGCATTCCCGCGAGCAGTTCGCCGCGATGGTCGGGCGACCCGGCGAACCGGTGACGATTCAACCGGGGCAAGTGATTCGCAACAACGTGGTGCTAACCGAGCCGTATGTTTCGGAAGATCCGCAGTATCACATGAACCCCATGACCGTGCCATCAGGCGAACTGTTCGTGCTGGGCGACAATCGCAACGATTCCCGCGATAGCCACGTTTGGGGAACGTTCCGAACCGACCGCCTGATAGGTCGCGCCGACGCGGTTTTCTGGCCCCCCGCGCATATCAAGCGTATCGCGCCGTAACGCTGTTTGCCCCGGCGTTCGCACCGTGCTACACTATGCGTTGCCATGCCCTCTGAAACCATTGACCAACAACTTGCCCGCCTTCAGCGCGGAACCGAACTGATCGTCCCCGAAAACGGGCTTCGCGCCAAACTGGAAAGTAGCGCGAAAACCGGCAAACCGCTTCGCGTCAAACTCGGCTTAGACCCGACCGCGCCGGATATTCACCTCGGCTTCGCGGTGGTGCTTCGCAAACTGCGGCAGTTTCAAGACCTCGGTCATACCGTGGTGATCATTATCGGCGACTACACCGCGCTGATTGGTGACCCGTCGGGACGAAGTGCAACGCGCCCGATGCTTACGAAAGAGGAGATTCAAGCGAACGCCACGACGTATGTTGACCAACTCGCTACGATTTTAGACCGCGACAAAACCGAAGTGCGCTTCAACTCGGAGTGGCTCGGCGCGATGGGCTTTGCCGACGTGGTGACGCTGACGGCAAAAATGACCGTGGCGCAGGTACTGACCCGCGACGATTTCAAGAAACGCTGGGACGCCAAAGAGCCGATTTCGCTCCACGAACTGTTGTACCCTTTAGCGCAGGCGCAGGATTCGGTGGCGATTCAAGCCGACATCGAGATGGGCGGACTCGACCAAACGTTTAACATTTTAGCCGGGCGCGATTTGCAGGGCGCAATCGGGCAAGAACAACAAATTGGCTTGTTCCTGCCGCTTCTGGTCGGCTTGGACGGCGCGAAGAAGATGAGCAAATCGCTCGACAACTACGTCGGAATCGCCGAGCCGCCGCTCACGCAGTACAGCAAAGTGATGAGTCTCGCCGACACGCAAATGGCGCAGTGGTTCCTGCTTTGCACCGACGTTGCCGAAGCCGAGTTTGCCGCCCTGCTGACCGGGGACGCGAACCCGATGAACGCGAAGCACCGGCTTGCCACCGAGATCGTCGCCATTTAC
>JACMIU010000658.1 GCA_014380985.1 Armatimonadota bacterium
CGCTCCTTTCCCACCTTCAACCGTTCTCGTAAAAAAACGGCGTCATCGCTGTTGCTGACGATGATTTGCTCGCTCTGCGCGAGGGCACGGCGAATCGGAGACAATCGCAGGAGCGGAGTCGCTATGCGGTTTTTCAGCGGTATACTTCGCTCCGCTTTCCGACTCGTTTCCAGATGCAACTCCCACATGACTTCTTCCAAGCCGTGCGACTTAATCACCAACGGGGGCAAACTCCGGTCATGGCGGCGGGCTTTCGCGTAGTCCAGCGCACACGCCTCGTGAATCTCCGCGACATCATAGGTGATGCCCCCGCGCCGTTTCGCCTCCACAAACTCGACCAACGCCCGCCCGAAATGTAGGTGGCGCGGTTTTTTCCATGCGCTATCCGGCATGACTTCCGTACCGCAAAAAATATCCACGGAATGCCCCAGCCGCACCGTGGCATCCGCCGATTCCCACATTTGCCGCCCCATGCCGGTATTTCGTCCGGCGGGAATATCGGCGATTTTAATAACTCGCATCGGGTCCGCTCATTCCTGCCGCGTTGACAGCGACATCCGGCTCGGCGACGTTCTGTAGTCGCTGACTCACCACGGCGGCGAACTGCATCACGGTTTGTGCGGCGGATAGTTCTTTTGCCAAAGCAGCCCCGTCTATGTCGGCGATTGCCGACATGGATAGCGACACCGATTGGTTTTCGCTTTGCAGTTCCAAACGGCTCCACGTGATGCTTTTGACGTTCGCCGCGAACTTCTGCACCGCCGAACCGCGCACAATCGCTCGCGGCGACGACGCGGGAGGCGACTTTAGGGCGGTGTCAATCGCGGCGTCCGTGACCATGCGGCGCATTTCCCCGGCTTGCTCCAAGCCGTAGTATAAACCGGCTTCCGGGTCAACATTGTGGTATTCCAGATCCACGCTTTGTAGCGACGGGTCGCTCCACGGCAACCCTTCCGACTCGCGGTACTGCTCCAAGAGGTTGCGCTTCGCCGCCCAATCGAGCGTGTTGGAAAGCGCGAGTGGGTCGGATTCGAGCGCGTTCAGCACGGCGTCCCATTCGGTAATCACCGCGTCGGTTTCGGTGGAGAAGCCCGCCAGACGACTTTGTGCCGCCGCTAAATACGTTCGCTGAACTGCCACCGCCCCGATGGTTCCACCGTCAAGACGTTCGGCGTTCCACTTTAGGGAAGCATCCCGCGAAATGTGCTTGATAGCAGCGACGGGATCGCGCAGGTCAATATGGTCGGGGAGCCAACCGGTTTCTAAAAGGCGCAGGACTAAAAGCGTCGTGCCGGTTTTCAGGAACGTCGCCACTTCCGCCATGTTGGCGTCGCCGCAAATCACGTGAAACCTACGAAACTGCCGGGCGTCGCCGTGCGGTTCGTCGCGGGTGTTGACAATCGGGCGGTTGTACAACGTGTCCACCGACGCAATCGTGGTGAAATAATCGGCGCGTTGCGATAGTTGGTACTCCACGCCTTTCGGGGCGGGGGAACCCGGTTGCGCCTCGACGCCGACCTTGCCCGCCCCGGCGAAAATCTGCCGCGTGACGAAGAACGGCAGAATACCGCGCAAAACATCGTCGAACGGGGTGTCGCGGCGAATCTGGTACGACTCGTGCGTTCCGTAACTCGCGCCGTGAAAATCGGTGTTGTTTTTGTACATCGCCACGAGTGCGCCACCGTTTTGCGTCATGCGCCGATTCGCGCATTCCTGCATGATGCGTTCTCCGGCACGGTCGTGCGCGATTAAGTCAAGTAGCGAACCGCATTCGGGCGTGGAGTATTCGGGGTGTCCGTGGTCGTTGTACAACCGTGCGCCGTTCGGCAGGGCGCGGTCGGAGCGCGTTTCGACATCGGTCGAATGCGGTGCGCCGCGTCCGGTCTGCTCGAACTGCGCGTCGAACGGGTCAACGGTTAAGTTGTCTACCGTGAAGCCGCGTACATCGCGGCGGGGCGATTCGCGCCCGTAGTCCCAGCGATTCGCGGTGGGGGGCGGCATGGCGCGTACCAAATGCGTGGCTTCGGCGACCAGATCCTGCGCCCCTTTATTCTCTACGTAGATACCGTACTCGGTTTCGATTCCTATCACAACCGGCATTGTACCCGCTTTTCGTTACTTGCGACCTGTCCGTAGGAGCAGGACACGGTATACTATTGTTGTGAATGACACAATAAGCAAGGCGATTTTCCGCGCTCCGTACCGAGAACGCAACCACCCCGAACGCATCGTGACGCTCGGCGCGTACCTGCCGACCGCGCAAAGCCTTGCCGCGCACGGCAAACTGCGCTACGTGCGCGAGGCGCGGGCGACTTACGGCGCGGGGAACGCCCCCGATGTACCTGATGTAGTGGGGGACGCGGCACGGCTTGAACACACGCGCCTTGTGGAGGGCTTGAACCGCGGGCGCAAATGGGCGCGGGAACGCTTAACGCGCTGGCTTGACCCACTTCTGGAAAACGATATAGCGGTAGCGATTGTGCCGTCGCACGATCCGTTCACTACCGACACGCCGCTTCGCGCCCTCGCGCAAGCCGTGGCGGAAGCGCAGACCGGACGCACCGACGCTACCGGTGTTCTGGTGCGGCACAAGGCGATTCGCCGCATCGTCTTTGGCGGCGATTCGACCGTGGAATTGCACCGCGAAACCGTGCGCGTGGAGTCCGTTGGTCTCATCGCCGGACGCGCCGTTTTGCTCCTTGACGACGTGGTGAAGTCGGGCAATTCACTACGCGCCTGCCGCGCCCTGCTTACGGAACACGGGGCTACCGTGGTGCAGGCGGTCGCACTGGGGCGATTAGTCGGTTAAAGCGTCGGCGAACCGCCGAAAGCGGTTGCAAACGCGGCGACTTCGCGGTTCAGCGTTGCGACTGCCGCGTCAATGTTGCCGTCCTCTTCATCGGGAATCAAATCGGCGAGGTGAAACAGTTCCGATTTCGCCGCGTCGAATGCCGATTGTGCCTCGGATTCGCTACCGAATCGCGCCGTTTCTTGAAGCCAACCGCCGTACAGGTTCGCCGTCACCGCGAAGCCGTCTGGCACAGTCTCGATGGTCAGGCGGGCGTCAGCGTCTTCCGGTTCTTCAGGATCGCCCAATTCTTCGTCACGGGTGATAATTCCCCCAACCAAACCGGTCTGTCCCATAGTCGCGCCGTCTTCGTAAGGTTGCCAAGTGCGTTCGTCCATGCGCCTATCATACCTGATTACAGTCACGGGAACGCCGAATTATTCGTTATCCGTATGATATAAATGGAAGACGGTGCGGTTTTCCCCAATTTTGCCGCACCGCTTCAAGGTTAGTCCTATGCTCCGTGTTCGTTCGTTTGTCGTGTTTTTTGTCGCCGCGCTGACCCTGTTCGCGGCAATCGTTTTGCCGCACCGCGCCGCGTTCGCCGCCGATACGTTGTTGTTCTGCAACAACCCCGAACGTATCACCGCGCCGGGAACGTATGCCGATACGATGCTACGCGCCGGGCAAACATACACTGTTTTTTTCCACTATAACAACACGACGCGAAGCCGGGGCGATTTGGTCGTTGCGCTTTCGGGAAGCGCGGGAATCCCGCTTCGCTTCGATGCCCGCAAAGGCTTCGCGGGCGCACACCGCGACCCCACCGTTGCCGGGCGTCAGGCGATGGCGCGGTATTTGTCCGCGCCTGTTAAAACGTACACCGGCAAAAAAGGCGGGGCGCACTTCGACATGAGCGTCGGCGCGAAACAAACCGCGTCGGGCGTGGTGACATTCACCGCCAAGAGCGACGCCCGCCTTCGCATCTACTGGCGACACAATCAGTGGACGGTTCCCGGTGCGCGGGTGATTGCTGTGGATTCGCCGCGCCGCGAGGTGGATATTCTGCTGGCACGTGGCACGGAAGGCTACCGCTACCGTATCGGGGTTCCCGACGCCGACATGAGCAAGCACCTCGACGGAACCTACGGAATGCTGTACTCGTTCCGCGTGGACGCGCCGCAGGGAAGCCGGGTGCGCGTATCGTTCTCGCCGCGTGGCGGACAGGCGGGCATGGTCGGCTCGGTGAACGGCTTGATGCTTCAATCAAACATCGTCCCCACCGCGAAATGGAAGGTGTTCTGCGAGGCGATTGTCGGCAAGGACGGCTTGATTTTAACCACCGCGCCGTTCGGCGGCGTCTTCTACCCGGTCGAGTTGCTGTTTCGGATTATTTAAGGGCGAAAGATTTGCCGATGATTTGCCGAAAATCATGGCATAATTACCCGTAAGGACACCCGCCCCCGATGGAAAATGTGGAAAAAATACTGCAACCGTTGAAGCAGTTGTATCTTGTGCCGAACCCGTTCCAACTCTGGGCATGGATACTAACCGTCCTTGCCATTCTCTTCTTAATCCCCGGCACACGCCGCACCGGGGGCATTGGCTTTCTGGTCGGCGTGGGGTGCATGGGAATCTTTTTCGGCTTGCAACGTATAATGAACGATTACGCGCCGTCGGAAAAGAAGATCGAAGCAACACCGCCCCCCGGTCGCGTCCGGCATCGTTGAAAGTGTCGGTAGCACGGGGTACGATACCGCTAACCATGCCCACGTCCCCTTTGCCCGATCCGCTTGAAATCGTCCCCGCATCCGCGCCGGTTTCAGGCGTCGCTCCCGTACCCGGCTCGAAGAGTATCACCAACCGCGCCCTTGTTTTAGCCGCGCTTGCGTCCGGCACTACCACGCTCACGAACGCGCTTTTCGCCGACGACACGGCGCGGATGGGGGACTGCCTTCGCGCTCTCGGCTTCACGGTGGAAGCGGACGAACCGGCGCAAACGTTCACGGTTCACGGCTTGGGCGGTTGGATTCCGGCAACCGACGCCGCGCTAATCGTCGGCAACAGTGGTACGACCGCAAGGTTTGTCACGCCGGTTGCCGCGCTCGGTTTCGGCACCTTCATACTGGACGGCGACCCGCGAATGCGCGAACGTCCCATCGGCGATTTGCTCACCGCCCTTGCCGCGCTCGGCGTTCGCGCCGAAAGCGTCGCGGGGAACGGTTGCCCCCCGGTAACGATACACGCGGCGGGCTTGCACGGCGGCGAAACGGCGGTTCGAGCCGACACCTCCAGCCAGTTCCTTTCCGGCTTGCTCCTCGCCGCGCCGTGCGCGAC
>JACMIU010000659.1 GCA_014380985.1 Armatimonadota bacterium
AATAGGCGAAAAGGAAACGCCGACATCATGACACTGACCCTGAACCTGTCGCCGGAAGCGGCGGCGCGATTGTCGCGTTACGCGGAAACCACCGGCAAGCCCGCCGAAACCGTGGTCGCCGAAATGATCGAAACGCTACCGGAGGCAACGCCGCCCGCACCCATCAAGCGCACGCTTGGACGCCACGAAGGACATATTCAGTGGATTGCCGATGATTTTGACGATCCGCCACCGGACGATTATTGGGATTCGCCAATATTTCCCGAAGTGGTAGCACCAGAGGCAAAACCGTGAAGGGACTTTTAGACACCCACACGTTTTTGTGGTTCGATGCCGAACGCGCCCGGTTGTCGCCCGCCGCTCGCGCCTTTTGCGAGGACACCAGCAACACACTACTGGTGAGCGTGGCATCGCTTTGGGAGTTGCAAATCAAAGTGAATAACGGGAAGATAACGCTTCGTGACCCGCTTGCGGTGATTGTGCGCGACCAGTTGCAGAACGGCGTGACGTTTTTGCCGGTGGAAGCGGCGCACGTCTCCTGCCGATGCTCCACAAAGACCCCTCGCGCACACCTGCGCGAACGACCGAATCATTATTGCAACCGCTATCGTGGAAGGCGCGACGCTGTTGTCGGCGGACGGCGCGGTGGCGGCGTATGCGCCCGCTGTGAACGTGCTTTGGTAAGTGCAGACTGGAGAAGAACTATGTCCTACGTATTGGAAGCCGTTCTCGCATCGCCCGATGTTTTTTCGCCGCGCCCCGCTTGGTGGAACGCCGAAACGCGCCTTGTTTCTTTGCCGCAAAACATCGTATTGCTACCTCTGACGGAAGTCCTATACGACCGGTGGCTTGCAGACGGCATATCGGCGGACAATGCCTCGATTTACGCACCGGAACTAACCCGGTTGCCTCTCGCTATCGGCGACGCGCTTTGTGAACTGTCTAAGCGCGGTATGGTTGTGTATGTGGAGGCCGACTACTTTGGCGGCGTCGGCGACCAGTGCGCCGTGGTTTGGCAGGGGGGCGTATCGGTGATGTTTCCGGCACGGCGCACCGGAAACGCCATCAATGAAGCGTTGGCGCGTCTTGGCGTTCGTGCCGCGCCGCCGCTTGACTCTTTCGACACGGTGGGATTAGGGAGATTCCGACACACGGAAGATTGGGTGAGTGTGGTTGAACCGGAAACCGTTTAACTTTTTGTTTACCAAAACGCCTATCGCGCCGTATACTGAGGGTATTATGTTAGCCCGTGAATTACGCCAAGCGTATCTGTCCTTTTTTGAATCGAAGGGTGCGCTCCGCCTTCCGTCCGACTCGCTCGTGACCGAAGACCCTACCCTGCTTTTCACCGTCGCCGGAATGGTGCCGTTCAAAGCCTACTTTGAAGACCGCGCCACGCCGCCCCGAAACTCGCTCACGACCACGCAAAAATGTTTGCGTACCAAAGACATCGAAGACATCGGCGACACGTCGCACTGCACCTTTTTCGAGATGCTCGGCAACTTCGCGTTCGGCGACTACTTCAAAACCGAAGCCGTTACGTGGGCGTGGGAGTTCCTCACCGACGTGCTGAAACTCGACCCGAAGGATTTACGCGTCACCGTTTTCGAGGACGACGACGAAGCGTACAACCTATGGCGCGGCTTGGGTCTGCCGCCCGAACGCATTTCCCGGCTTGGCGAGAAAACGAACTACTGGCCCGCGAACGCGATTGCCGCAAAGTCGCAAGGACCGTGCGGGCCCTGCTCGGAAATCTTTTTCGACACCAAGCCAACCGAGCCGTTCGACACCGATTGGGACGGTGAAGGTTCGCGCTGGCTGGAAATCTGGAACCTCGTGTTCACGCAGTTCACCGGCGTCGGGGAGGGCGATTCGTACCGTCTCGTCCCCCTGCCGAAAAAGAATATTGATACCGGCATGGGTTTAGACCGCACGGCGGCGGCTATCAACCGGCTGTCGGGCCCCTTTGAGACCGACCTTTTGCGCCCGATTATCGCGGATTTGGAAACACTGTCGGGCAAAACGTACACCGGCACACCGGACGCCGTGACCGATATTGCCTTTCGCCGTGTCGCCGATCATGTGCGGGCGACCACTTTCTTGATAGCGGACGGCGTGACGCCCGACCGCACCGGACGCGGCTACGTGTTGCGCCGGTTGATGCGCCGAGCGATTGTCGCCGGTATTCGCGTCTTAGGCTTCGGTGACGCGCCGTTCTTAGACCGCGCCGTTCCCACCGTCGTGCATGTGATGGGCGACGCCTACCCCGAACTCGCGGATCGGCAGGAGTATATTTTGGGGCAGGTTCGCGCTGAGGAGACGCAGTTTCGGGCGACGCTTCGGCGCGGCTTGTCGCTTCTGGATGAACTCTTGGAGCGCGGCGCACTGACCGGTGCGGAAGCGTTCGACCTGTATCAGACCAACGGCTTGCCGCTTGAGGTCACGCAGGAAGTAGCGGCGGAACGCGGCATTGAGATTGACCGGGCGGAGTTCGACGCCGCGCAGGAAGCGCAACAACGCGCTTCGGGCAAGGGGAATAAGGCGACATGGGTTACCGGGGACGACGACTTGAAGGAACTGCTTCGCTCGCTTCCGCT
>JACMIU010000660.1 GCA_014380985.1 Armatimonadota bacterium
CCGTGTCGCCGACGCGGGCGATAACGGGTGCGTCGTAGGCGAATCCCCATTCGGCGGCGGGGTCGGCGTGGGGACGGCGGTACACCTCTACCTGCCGCTCCGTTATATTCACGATCCAGTATTCGGCGATTCCCGCCTCGGCATAGTACGCGCCCTTGCGCCCCCGGTCAAAGCCGAGCGTCGTGTCCGAAACCTCGACCACAAGCAGGGCATCGTCCTGCGTCGGGAACCGATTATCGTAGTCTTCTTCCTTTCCGCGTAGCACGAATATATCCGGCTCCGGCTGTCCGTCCGTCGCCAGAACGAGAGGCGATTGACTACGGACTTCAAAGTGTTGCCCCAACAACCGAAATAATCGGCGGAACGCTTTCGACATCACCGAAGCGTGTGGTGCATTCATACTCATCTTCTGAAAAAGTCCTCCTGCGATTAACTCGTAACGCTTTTGCTGATCCATTATCCCTTCGTCGTACATCCGGTGCATCTGCTCACGTGTCCAGCGGACGCGGTATGCCCCGTCGTGCGCCGGTATCAGCGCGTGTTCGGGAACAAGAGATAGCGATTTTTCTTGAGGAAACATAATTTTCTCCTTACTTAAAAGACGGCAAAATGATGCCGCGCATGATGATTTTCTGCGCGAACATGAAGATAATCAGAGTCGGCAGGGCGGCTAAGGTCAGTGCCGCCATGATCACATACTGCGGGGCGGTCGCCTGTAGATCGTAGAGCCAGACCATCAGCGTCCACATTTTCGGGTCTTGACACACCACCATCGCAAACAGAAAAGCCCCGTAACTCGCGGTGAACGCATTGAGCGCGATTACCGAGAAAATTGGGAGCGACAACGGCACGGTGATTGTACGGAACATGCCGATTTCGGTAGCCCCGTCCAAAATCGCCGCTTCGTACAACTCCTTCGGAAGCGAATCGAAAAAGCCCTTCAGCAAAAAGATAGCGAAACCGTTGGCGATGCCGGGCAGAATCAACGCCCAGAACGTGTTGAGCATCCCCAAATCGCGGAGCAGTAGGAAGTTCGGAATCATGGCGACTTCGGCGGGGAACGCCATTGTCGCCAGCAGGAACAGTAACACCTGATACGCATACGGCAGGGGGTAGCGCGACAGGGCGTAGGCGCAGAGCGGGTTGACAATCACGGCGGACACGATGGCAAGGACGCAGAAAACAATCGTGTTCGGGACTGCCGAGCCGTGCAGGAAAATGTAGTCGAACACGGTGCGGAAGTTGCGCGACGCGAAATCGCGTCGCAGGTCGTCTTTATGCGTTTGCACATACTCACGGTCAAGTTGCGCTTGCGGGGGCGCGGCGTCGTCCGGCACATCGGGGAGCGCACGCCACCGGTTCTCCGGCGTGTTCGCGGCGAGCAGGCTAATCACGCCGACGGTGCTACTCGCGGTAGCCGGATTGTCGGTCGTCACCATGTCGACCGGCAACTTCCGTATTACGAAGGTCATCCAATCGTTGCGCTGTTCCGTGTTTCCTATTGCCGTGCGGGGCAGGATAATCTGCGACCAATCGGTGTAAGTCGTTCCCCACGCGGCGTTGAGTGCCGGAAGGCTTTCTTCGTACACGTCCTGCCGGAGCCATGCGCGGTACGCGGGGTCGGCGGTGCGCGTGACCAGCATATGATCCGGCAGGGTTTTGCGGAACTCGTACCAGTCGCGCACCTTCGGCTTCGTCAGTTCCGGCTTCCAGTCGCGCAGGGCGGTGCGCTCGAACGGTGGAGCCACCGTGTCGAAGCCGACCGATTCCTCGGTATACGCCTTGTTCAGAGAAACGATGTCGTCGCCAAAGCGGGCGCGAAGCCATGCGCGGTAACGAAGCAGAAGCAGACTTGGTGCGCCGTCATGCTCGCCGAACCCGGTTTTGCGTTCGGCGGCGGGAAGCGTTTTTTGAAAGTCCGCCCAACTCGTCAGTAGCGCGGGATCAGCGTTTTCTTTCGGGGGCACTATACTCTTGGGTTCAGGGAACGCCGTGTTGTACGCCGCGTTGGTGTCGTCCAAATTGTTCGCGTACTTGTCTTCGGCGTACTTTTGGAACAGCGCGGCGTCGTCGTAGAGGTAGCGCGGCACGAGTGCGCCGGGGGTAAAGTCGTTGTAGTCGTTCTGCCCCTTCATGCCAGTCGCCACCATCAGCAAAAACGGGTACACGGTGGTGATCGCGCCGAGCAGTAGCACAGCGTAAATCGCGGCGATTCCGAGGCGGGCTTTGGGGGAGCGGCTTCCGATAACGGCAATGTGAGGCATACGGCGATTATATCGCGCCGCGCCGCGCCCCTGCACGATGGGGCGGTTTATCGGTTTGCGCCGCCCCCCGTGCCGTGCTATACTGCCGTTCGTACAACTGAAAAATTAGGGGGGCGCGAACACGAACTTCGGTAAACTATCGCGCCGTTCTTTCCTGCTTCGTTTTTTGCGCGGATAGCGCGACCGAAGCCGTACAGACCACAGGGAGGAAAACAAACTTCATGGCACTAACAGCCTATGAGGCGGTTTTTATTATGCCGACCGCGCAAGATGACGCGGTTCGCACCACGACCGAGAAATATCGGAGCGTTTTAGAGAACGGCGGAGCGACCATTGACGATGTCGATACATGGGACGCACGGCGTCTTGCGTACCCCATCAAAAAGCAACGCGAAGGCGTTTACGTCGTGATGAACTTCTTAGCGACCCCGGAAGCGAAGAACGAACTCGAACGTATCTGCCGGATTAGCGACGACCTTCTGCGCCACATGATTGTGAAGCAGGACAAGAAAGCCGACCGGTTTCCGAGCAAGATTCGCGCTGCCGAAGCCGAAAAGCGGGAACGCGATATGGCGGCACGTGCCGCACAGCAGGCGCAAGCGGAAAGCGAACTGCCCGTTATCACCGATCTGCCCGCCGACCCCGACCCCGCGCCGGGTGAAGATGGCGGCGATTCGGTTTCCGAATCCGGCAACTAAACCGGAGCATCATATCAACCGGGCGACTTAAAAAACCGCCCCCGTGTAGTGACATTTGCTTTGTTGCGGAACCGGCGCGAAAAAAGGCGTGCCGCGTTCCTGAAAGGATATTTCGATGAATTACAACCGTATCACCCTTGTCGGTCGCATGGTCGCCGACCCGGAGATGAAAACCACGCCGAGCGGTATTTCCGTGACGCAGTTTCGCCTTGCCGTGAATCGCCCGCTGTCTGCAGAAGCGAAACAGCGCGGCGATCAGGAGCAAGCCGACTTTATTGATATTTCGACATGGCGACAGAACGCCGAATATGTAGCGAACTACCTGTCGAAAGGTCGTCTCGTTCTCGTGGAAGGCAAACTGCAAATCCGCGAGTATCAGGATAAAGAAGGGCAAAAGCGCAAAGCGGCGGAAGTCGTCGCCGATCTAGTCAAGGGACTTGACCGGCGCGAACAGGACGGCGAAGGCGGCGGCGGTGGCGGCTACGCGCAAAGTGGCGGCGGGTATGGCGGTGGCGGCGGTTACGACCAAACGCCCCGCGAGGAAGCCCCCCAGCGTGGCAACAACGGCGGTGGATTCGGCGGCGGTCAGCAAGCCCCGCAACGTCCCCAGCAAAATCGAAATACTCCTCCGGCGGCAAACAACTACAGTAATAGCGGCGACGCTTTCGACGATCCGTTCGCCGACAACTAAGAAAGAGTATTACCTATGCCAGTGCAACGTACCCCACGTCGCCCCAAGTTCAAAAAAGTCAAGCGAAAAGTCTGCTTCTTCACGGTGCAGAAAATTGACTTCATTGATTACAAAAACGTCGCGCTTTTGCGCCGTTTCGTCTCCGAACGCGGCAAGATTTTATCGCGCCGCACCACCGGAACCAACGCCCGCTACCAGCGGATGTTGACCACGGCTATCAAGCGGGCGCGAGAAATCGCCCTGCTTCCGTTCGTCGCCGAGAACGTGTAATCAGGCAAACGGAACGTTTCGCCGACCGGCGTAAACAAACAATGCGAACCGCGCCCCGGCTTGATAGCCGGGGCGCGGTTTGTGACTTTTTTCACACCGAAAAACGGGGCGTTTCTTAATCCTGCCTTAATAATTATGTGGCATAATGCGAGAAGCCACTGGTAATTGTGCCGGTCATCTTCGTGCGTTTAGTTGGAGAAACGATTATGTCCCCTTTGCAAAATGTTTGCCGTGTTGCCTTGTCCGCGTTTGTCGCCGGAACCGCCTTCGCCCTCGCTACCGCTCGCCCCGCGCAGGCGCAAAGCGTTGTATTTAACGAGATTCTGTTCGATGTCCCCTCCGATGATAACGGGTTTGAGTACATCGAACTTTTGAGTGCGACCCCGAACACCGCGCTTACCGGTCTGACGCTTGTGATTTTGGAGGGCGAGAACGTCCCGGCGGGAACGATTGATCAGGCGATTTCGCTCAGTTCTTTCACTACCGGTTCCAATGGTCTGCTACTCCTCCGCGATTCGGTGAACACCGCCGCGTCCGACCCGAACACAAACGTTGTGACCGCCGATTTCAGCCCCGACATCGAAAACGGCGCGAATACCTATTTGATTGTCAGCGGTTTCACTGGCACAGTCGGCACCGATTACGACACCAACGCCGATGGCGTTTTAGACTCGACCCCGTGGAGTAGCGTGATTTCCGGCATCGGCTATATTGACAACTCTTCCGGTAGCGGCGGCACCGACTACGTGTATGACCTACCCGGCGTAGAAGTCATCGGACCGCGAACCGGATCGCCGAACGGCGGCGGTGTGGTTCTCCCCAATGCGTTCGCCCGCATCGGCGGCGTCGGCTATGTATTCCGCGTGATAGGCACGCCTCCCGGACCGTACACCGTGAACCCCGCCGCCACGTCCGGCGCGGGCGCGATCGGCTACACGCTCACGCCCGGCGGCGCGAACGTGTCCGCAGTCACCGTGCCGGAAACCGGCTCGGTCGCTCTGCTTGGCGCGGGCGTGTTGACCGGCGTGGGCGTTCTTCTGCGCCGTCGCCGCGTCGCCGCGTAAGGCATTTGGTGTTAGCAAAAAACAAACGGCACGAACAGTTCGTGCCGTTTGTTGTTCGTTGCTGGGAACGCGCCGGTTTCCACGCGGTATAACCTATACATGACCGCCGAATCCCCCGCAATACAAACAGTTCCCATGCAGGACGACCTGCCGATTACCGGCATGACGTGCGCGGCGTGCGCTCGCCGTGTGCAAAAGCAACTGTCCCGCGCCGAGGGCGTCGCGTCGGCGAACGTCAATTTTGCGACCAACACCGCCACCGTTGCCTACGACCCCGAAGCGACGAACCTACGAGCCTTGCGCGAAACCGTTGTGGACGCGGGCTACGGCATCGCGCCGGAAACCGTAACGTTCGCCGTGGCGGGGGCGGACGCGGCGGTCGAAGATTCTCTGCTCCGGCAACGCGGGGTGCTGTCAGCGACCTTTGACGCGGAGGCGTCCGCCGTGCGTGTGGAGTATCTGAGCAGCGCGACCGACCCGCGAACGCTTCGCCGCGCTATCGGGGAAATCGGCTACCGCGTCCGCGACGACGACACCGAAGGTGAACCCGGCGAGGACGCGCTCGAAACCGCGCACCGCGCCGAAACCGCCAATTGGTGGCGTCGATTCCTTGTTGCCGTTGTTTTCGCGTTTCCGGTGCTGATTATCGCTATGTCGCACGGGCGGATTGCCGCGCTTGATTTCCCCGGCGTCAACTGGTTGCAACTCGCGCTGACCGCGCCGGTTGTGTTCTATTCCGGTGCGCCGTTCTACCGGGGGGCGTGGGCGGCACTACGCCACCGTTCGGCGGACATGAACAGCTTAATCGCGCTCGGAACCGGC
>JACMIU010000661.1 GCA_014380985.1 Armatimonadota bacterium
GTCTCGCGTATCGCAAATCCGCCCCCGTGAACTGGGATCCCGTGGACTGCGTGGTGCTGTCGAACGACGAAGTCACTGATGGTAAGGCGATTCGCTCCGGCGCGGTTGTGGAAAAGCGCGATATGGCGCAGTGGTTCTTCCGCATCACCGCTTACGGCGACGCCCTGACCGAAGGCTTGGACAAAATTGACTGGCCCGAAGGCGTCAAGACGCAACAACGCGACTGGATCGGACGCTCCGAGGGCTGCGCGTTCGACCTTGAGATTGCCAGCGTACCTTCGGATGCGCCTAACGCGGTGGCGGAACTGCCCGGAGAGGCGTCGGAACAGTTCCGTGTGCGCGTCTTTACTACCCGCGTGGACACCGTGTACGGAATGTCGTTCGTCGTGCTGTCCCCGGAACACGCGCTTGTGGACAGCATCACCACGGGTGATAACCGCGCCGCCGTCAGCGAATACCGAACCCGTGCCGCGAGCATCAGCGAGCAGGATCGCACCGCCGAGGGGCGCGAACGCACCGGCGTAGCCACCGGCGCGTATGCCGTAAACCCCATGAGCGGCGAACGTGTGCCGATTTGGATTGCCGACTACGTTCTGGCGGGCTACGGAACGGGCGCGATTATGGCGGTTCCCGCGCACGACGAGCGCGACGCCGATTTCGCCCGCCGCTACGCCCTTCCCCTGCCCGTCGTGGTGGTCGCCACACAAGCCGAAACGCAGTCGCCGCCCACCGGCTACGCGGCAACGGCGTTCGTGGCGAAAGACGGGTACATCGTCAACTCCGGCGCGTATTCCGGGCTGAGCGTGAAGGACGCCGGGGCGCGTATCACGGCGGATTTGGTGGCTCGCGGCATCGGCGAAGCGCAGACGAACTACCGCCTGCGCGACTGGCTCGTTTCCCGCCAGCGTTAGTGGGGGACGCCGATTCCGATTATCCACTGCGCGAAATGCGGCGCGGTTCCCGTGCCGGTTAGCGATTTGCCCGTGCTTCTCCCCGATGTCGAAAACTACAAGCCGGGCGCGGACGGGCGTTCGCCGCTTGCTTCCATCGCCGAGTTCGTAAACGTCGAATGCCCGATGTGCGGCGCACCGGCACAGCGCGAAACCGACACGATGGCTGGGAGCGTGGACTCGTCGTGGTACTTCTTGCGCTTCACGTCGCCGCGTGAAACCGGCGCGGCGTGGAGCCGCCCCGCGTCCGATTACTGGATGAATGTAGACCGGTATTTGGGCGGGCGCGAACACGCCGTAGGGCATTTGCTTTATGCGCGGTTCTTCCAAAAGGTGTTCTTCGACGCCGGTCTGGTCTCGCACGACGAACCGTTCCAGTCGCTCCGCAATCAAGGGATGCTTCTCGCGTACACGCCGGTTGACGCGGGTTCCAGCGACAAAAAGTACATTCCGAGCGACGAACTAATCGGCTACGACTTTGCCGCGTGGGTCGCACGGTACGAATCTGAGGGCGCGTTTGCCGCCGTTCGTCGCATCCGGCAACAGGACGACACCTTCCGCGAGGAGCCGGTGCGCGTCGAGTTCGCGTGGCTTAAGATGTCGAAGTCCAAGCGCAACGCCGTGACGCCCGACGAAATCGCCGGAAAGTACGGCGCGGACGCCCTGCGAATGTACGTGTGTTTCGAGGCTCCGTTCGAGGACACGATACAGTGGGACGAGTCGCGCATGAACGGCACGGCGCGGTTCCTCGCCCGCGTCTACGACACCGTGACCGAAATCGCGCCCGCGTTTGACCCGGCGTGGCACACAAAAATTGCCACCGCGACCACTTCCGCCGAAGCCGACCTGCGCCGCCGGACGCATCAGGCTGTTGCAAAGGTCGGCGCGGACTTGGAGGCACTCGCGTTCAACACCGCCGTCTCCGCCTTGATGATTTTTGCAGACGCTTTGCGAAAGTTCGTGCAAAGTAGTGGCGTCGCATCGCCCGCCGCGCACGAAGGGGCGGAAACGCTCGTGAAACTACTCGCGCCACTCGCCCCACATATCGCCGACGAACTGTTCGAGAAACTCGGCTACACCAACCGTTTCCTCTACACGGAAGCGTTCCCGGTGTACGATGCCGCCGCCGCCGCCGCGTCGGAAGTCACGGTCGTGGTGCAGGTGAACGGCAAACTCCGCGACAAACTCACGCTCCCGGCGGACGCGGACGAAGCAGTTTGCGAGGCGGCAGCGATGGCGTCCGACAAGGTGCAAGCCGATTTAGTGGGCAAAACGATACGCAAGGTGGTGGTCGTGCCGGGTAGACTGGTCAATATAGTGGCAAACTAAGGACAAGGGAAACAATGACACAGACAATCGAAGGAACCGTTGAGGAAGTGATACGCGAACTGTTCGTGCGCCGCGTACCGATGGGCGCAAAGGTAAGCCTGTCGCTCGAAGACGCGCCGGAGGAGGTAGCCATGACGGATGACCCACAAGCGTTTTTAGACGAACTTTCTAATGGCGTCGCCGTGGATGTCGCTCCGACAACCAAATATGACCGCGAAGAATTGTACGCCGAACATAACTGATGCGTTATCTTTTGGACACCAACATATTTTTGCGGCTTGTCAACAAGTCGCACACCGCGTACTGGGGGTGCAGGCGAATGATACGCGCCTCGCCGCCGCTATGTGCGTCCACAACATCACGCACCTGCTGACATTTAACACCAGCGACTTTAAGCGGTTCGGCGTCACGGCGGTGGATCCCGCGACTGTATGACGACCGAATCGGCGTAAGACCACGCGGTTTTGCACGTTCTTAAACTCGCTCACCCTTGAGTCGGAAGCACAGGAGCCGCCTGTGCAACCTTAACCGCATCCCGGTCTTCGCGGGCGGCAACCGTGTTTATGGCGCGAGGAAACGCGGGTACAACCCCGACAATAGATACGAAAGGTATTTTGCCATGACTGCGCCGTCTCCTTTACCTACCGATGCTCCGCCGCTCCTGGATGCCCCGCTTCCCGTGCTGGGAGCCGTGCCGTCGCGCTGGGAACCGCCCGACGACGGATCCGTCACCCTGCACGTCGGCGACCCGCTCCCCGCGAACCGCGTCTACCTTTCCACACCGCCCGAAGAAATCGGCACGCTGTTTTCCTCCGGCTCGAACTTGGACTCCGAAAAGGGCGCGGACGGGCAAATGCTGAAGCGCGTCGGTGCGGCGGCGGGCGGCTTTCTACTTGGCGCATTGCTGGTCTGGGTATTCGGTGCGAAACTGCGCTTGTGGGGTTTCACGGATGCACCGCTCGTCGCGCTTGTTATCGGCGGCGTTATTGGCGCGATTACCGGCTTCTTTACCTCCAAGCCAAAGTACGAGACCACGTATGTGGGCGAAAAGGGCGTCGCGTCGTTCGAGTATGGTGGACGCGACAAGTCCGTCGGCAAGTCGGCAGTATTTTGCTTCGACCGTGCGGAAACATTGCACACGGAAATGACGCGCAACTACACTAACGGTGCTTATACCGGCACGAGTTATGCTTTTAATTGGCATGATGCCGCCGGTCGCCCGGTTCACAAATTGACGGGAGCGTTTAACAATAAGGACGGTAACCCACCCCCCGATGACCGCTACTGGTTCGGGGTTGCCGCCGAAAACGCGTGGAGCTATGGGCGTCTGCAAACACTCCGCGAAAGATTGGCGGCGGGCGAAACCGTGTCGTTCCCGGTAAAAGGTAAGGGCGCGGTCGGTATTTCGCTCCGCGGACTAACCATTGAAATAAGCGGTAAAAAAGACACCGTGCCGCTCGATGAACTCGGTGACTTCGGGATCAACAACGGTGAGGTGACCATCGCCCGCCGCGACGCGAAAAAAGGCTTTCTCGGCATGGGGGCGGACGGCATTTACAAGTTTCCCTACTCCGGTCTTGGCAACGCCCGATTGTTCCTAAACCTGCTTTCCGCCGCGTCACACCGGGAGGCATAATGGGGCAGGAAACGTGGCACGGCACGACGAAATAGCGGGCGAAAGGCTTTACTCGCTATGTCTGCTACGCCCGTACCAACCGAACCCCCGGTTCCCGTTCTCGGCGTTCTGCAATCTCGCTGGACGCCGCCCACCGAAAGTAATATCCCCACGCACACCGGCGCGCCCCCCGCGCCCGATGCCATCTATATCGCCGCCCCGCCCACCGAAGACATTGGCGAGTTAATCTCCGCGCACAGCACCGTGCGCGAAAAAGGCGGCGAACTGTACCTATGGCAACGCTTCGTTTGGGGCGTCGGCGGCGCGTGGCTTGGCATCGTGCTGATCGTTTTTCTGGGAAACAAACTGTTCGGACTGCCGATGAATGCCGTTACGCTCACGGTTGCCGGAATTATCGGCGGCATTCCCGGCGCAATCTTCGGCGCACCCGCGAACACCACCACGTATGTCGGCACGAAAGGCGCGGCGCGGTTCGTTTGGGGCGGCAAAAACCATCCCGTCAAGGCGGCGCAGATCATGCCGTTTGCCGATGTCAACGGTTCCAACGTCAGCCAAACCCGCAATTTCTACAATGGTATCTACACCGGAACCGAGTATTCGTATGTTTGGGGGCGGCAGGACGATGCGGGCAAAACGCACAAACTGTTAGAAGTTTCCGGGCGTTTCCACCGCATGAAGGGTCCCCGCGATAGCGACGAACTGTACTACTTCGGCGCGGCGGTCGAAGCGGCTTACACCACGTATCGGATGGTACAACTGCGCGAACTTTTGGCAAACGGCGGGTCGGAGCCGTTCGCCATCACCGGGGGCGGCGAACTGATTTTATCGGCGAAGGGCTTGCAGGTCGAACGCTACAAAAAGCAGGAGTTTATCCCGGTGGAAAATATCGCGGGTTTAGGGATCCACGAAGGGCAGATTACCATTATCCGCGCCGGTGCAAAGAAAGGCTTCCTCGGAATCGGTAGCGAAGGCGTTTTCAACGTCGGCTACGCGGAACTCGCCAGTCCGCGCCTGTTTCTCGCCCTTCTCGCGTATATCGCCCAGCAGAACGCTCCCGACATCCCGGAAGATTAAGCCACGTTATAATTGCTCGACAATTTGAACGCGGTAGCCGATAACGCCGATACGCCCCGCGACCTTGACAGGATCGCGGGGCGTTGGCGGCAATAGTGGAAACAGTTCCTACTTGCGGCGGCGAAGTACCATACCGGCGGCTCCGAGCAAGCCCATGCCAAAGAGCGACATAGTTCCCGCTTCCGGCACTACGGCGGGGAGGCGCGTGGTGAGCGGAATGTTGGTCGCAAACGAAATCGTGCTGTCATCGGTGCGGCGTTCGGTGGTGAAGATGTCGAGCGTGTAGTCTTGGTTGTCCACCAAGCCGAGCGTTAGCACCTGATCGGTCAGGCTCGCGTTGTCATAATCTACCGCGCCCGTTAGCAGGTTCACGGTCGCGCCCTCTTGAGGGCGAACGCCGCCGAGGTCAATCACAAGTTGCCCGTTGATGTACACAAACACGTCATCGTCGCCAACATAACGGAATGTTTGGGCTTGCACACCGGCGGTCGTGGCGTCGGCATCGGCAAGGTAGCGGAACGCCGTGCGGATCTCGGTCGTGAAGTGGTAGTTTCGGCTAAAGGTCTGGTTGCCGAGAGACTGACCATCAATGGGGAAGTAAGTCTGATTGCTGAACGAGAATACGCCGGGCGACACTTGCGTGGTCACGAAGTCAATTGACGACGATACGTTGACGTTCGGCGTATCGCGGAACCATTGATTGAAGTTCGCCGCAGTGGAAACCGAATCATCGCCGTAGTCCTCGGTGTTCAACCCGGCATATACCGGCTTGTCGGAAAGGTCGCCACCGATGGTAGTGCCGACGAACCCCTGCTCCACGGTAAAGGAAGGGAAGTCAATGGACTGAAAATCCGGGTTTCCGGTATACGTTTGTCCCTCGAACTCCACCGTGGTTCCCGCCGCGGCGAAGTCGCGGATGGTTCCGGTGACGGTGAAACCGGCTTGCGCGTGGGCGACGGAACCGGCGGACAGTGCAAAAGCGGCGAGCGCGGTGCCAAGTGCGGCACCAAGAGTATTTTTCATAAGAGTTTGTTTCCTTTGTGGGCAGAGATAGATGGGTAGATTCATCCGATGGATAAAACAGGGTGCTTGCCCGCCACCGCGACGACTAGAAAGGCAGTCATAGTGATTTTACCCAGTACGCCTTTATTATCAAACATAATCTGTATCGGTTGATATACCGGTTTTCGCAAGGGGACGTATGGTGTGGGACGTCCCCGACACCCCGCGAAGATAAGAAGAATCTACAACTGCTCGACAAACCGCCATTTGCGGGCGTTAAAAAAGCGGTAGCCGCCAACAAACACCGCCACACAAATCACCGCGCATAACACGAACGACCACCACGGCACAGGCTCGTTGAGCGTCATCGGAATCTTGCTCGCGCCTATTGGCACGGTTTGCGCCGGAAGCAAAAACGCACGGTACGACGCGATTATTACCGCCATCGGGTTCAGCAAAAACAGCGTGTAGACGATTTTCGCCACGGCGGGTGACATCGCCTCCGCGAAGCGCACCTGTTCCAAAAAGTAGATGATCGGAACACCGTAGAACAACAAATCCAGTGCCACGGCGGTCAAAAACTTCACGTCCTCGAAAAAGACGTTCAGTGCCGAAATGTACAACGCGATGCCGCCGATAAGAAGCGTCTGCATCAGAATCAGCACGGGGAGTAGCAGAATCGTCACCGGTGGAAGAGCGGGCGTAGCGGGGTCGCCATCCAGTGCGGAGCGCACGTA
>JACMIU010000662.1 GCA_014380985.1 Armatimonadota bacterium
CATCCTGCCGACGCTGATTCTGGCGTCGCGCTCAGCCGCCCTCATCGCCCGCCTGACGCGCTCGGCGATGCTCGACGTGCTGGGGCAGGACTACATCCGCACGGCTCGGGCGAAGGGCTTATCTCCCACGAAGGTGCTGTTCAAACACGCTTTGAAGAACGCTTTTCCGCCGGTGCTGACCGCCGCCGGAACCACGTTCGGCTATCTGCTGTCCGGCTCGTTTATCATCGAAACGTTTTTCACGATTCCCGGTATCGGCTATCAAAGCATCCGCTCGATTTTAGACCGCGATTACCCGGTGGTGCAGGGCTTGGCACTGCTTCTCGCCACGGCGTTCGTGCTGGTCAACCTGCTCGTGGATATTCTCTACGGCGTGTTCGACCCTCGCGCCCGTGTCGGCGACGCCACGATAAAGAAATAAGTCCAAATTCCCCGCGAACGCCCGCTCTGACAGGCAGGAACCGTCTTCCGGCGCGGCGAATAGATGCGCGGCAAGGTAGAACCCCACCTGAATAAAGTGTCGACAGAAGTATAAACTATGAGAAAACAATTATTGATGTTTGTTGCGGTATTGCTGCTCGCTACGGCAAGCGCGGCTCGCGCCCAGCAAAGCACAAAGCCGAGTGCGAACGAACCTGATTTTTCAAAGGTTACTGCTGATGCGCAAGTGACGACGGTTTTGAAATCAGTTCGTTCCACCGGTAAGATTAACGACCGCGACCTGCGAACGCTTGTTACCCGGTTACAAGACACAAAAATAGCGGCGACAACGCGGGTGCAGTATTTCGTGCCGCTTAACTTCTTGAAAACCGCGACGGAACCACAAAAGGTTAAGATCAACGCGCTGATGAAGTCGCTCCTGCAAACCGACGATGCAAAGAATGACTCTTACGGTCTAATCAAAGGCTTCGCTCTGAACTTTGTGGCGGGGCGGACGAAAACCCCAGCGCAGTTCGAGCCGGAGGTGCGAAAACTGCTGAAGGATTCGCGCCCGCGTGTCGTCTCGCAAGCCGAGGAAGCGTTAGGGGTTATCCGCCAAGGCGACAGGGGAGCGATTCGTACTCCTATCCAGTAACGCGGGGGTGAGAGCGAAGCAAAGCCGCCGAATCGTCCGCGACTCGGCGGCATGATACACTGACAAAATCCGCGCCATGACTTCATTATCTTTGCCTTCAGTCGTTGCCTCGAAAGGTGTATCGTGACCCCCGCCACTCCCGACCTTGCCCCTGATGTGTCTGAGGAACCGCTCGCGCCGCCACCGCCCGGTGTGTGGAAGCGGCTTTTGTCGAACCCGCTCGCCGCCGCAAGCCTGTTCGTGCTGGTGTTCATCGTGTTGTGCGCCGTGTTCGCGCCGCTTCTCGCGCCGCGTGGATTCGCCGCGCAGGATTTGTACAACAAGCATGCGCCGCCGTCGGTCGCGCACCCGTTCGGAACCGACGATTTAGGGCGCGATGTGTTGTCCCGGTTGATTTACGGGGCGCGGATTTCGCTCTCGGTTGCCGTTTCCGTGGAACTGTTCGTGGTCGGAATCGGGCTAACCGTAGGGCTGATTGCCGGGTATCGCGGGGGCTGGATTGACACCGTGCTGATGCGCATCACCGACGTGATGCTGGCGTTCCCCGACGTTTTGCTGGCGATTCTCTTGCTTGGCACTCTCGGAACCGCTGACGCTTCGCCCGCGTCCTCCATGACGCTGGTGATTATCGCGCTCGGTGTCACCGGCTGGCCCCCGCTGGCACGGCTCGTTCGCGGGCAAGTATTGTCACTTCGCAAGCGTGAGTTTGTCGAGGCGGCGCGGTCACTCGGCGCGACCGATAGCCGCATTATCCTGCGCCATATCCTGCCGAACCTGCTATCTCCGATTCTGGTGGCGATTACCGTGGACGCGGCGGGCGTGATTTTAGCCGAAGCGAGTTTGTCGTTTCTTGGCATCGGTGTTCAGCGTCCGTTCCCGTCGTGGGGGCGCATGATCAACGACGCGCTGGAGTATTACCGCTCGAAGCCGGTGATGTTGGTTTATCCGTCTGTGCTACTCTCGGTTACGGTACTGGCACTGAACTTCCTCGGCGACGGGTTGCGCGACGCCTTAGACCCGCGTTCGCGCAAGCGGTAAGCGACGCGTTACTGCATCCAATTTTCCAAAGTCAAGCCGGGAACGCTTTCAAAGTCACGGGTGTTGTCCGTCACCAGAACAAGGTTGGC